>JAJYTI010000203.1 GCA_021793135.1 Bacteroidota bacterium | reverse complement strand
TTTTACAATATGTACTTGCGAGTAACCTGCACGTTCAAGAACTTTAGGTAATATAGTAATAGAAGTTCCATGTAGTGAAGTGAAAACAATTTTTAAATTGTCTTTTGCTTCTTGTGGTACTTGAAAATTAACATTCTCGGTTACCGTTTTAATGTATGCTTCGTCTACTTCTTTATCAATATAATTGAGCAAATCAGGATTTGCATTGAAATTTACATCTTGATATTCTAATGCGTTTATTTCTTTAATAACCCCAGCATCATAAGGTGGTACCAATTGACCACCATCTTGCCAATAAACCTTATATCCGTTATATTCTGGTGGATTGTGTGATGCAGTCAATACAATTCCACAATGACATTCTAAGTGCTTTACGGCAAAAGATAATTCTGGAGTAGGGCGTAGGTCAGAGAATAAATAAGTTTTAATTCCATTTGCCGTAGCTACATCTGCAACTAGCTTAGCATATTCTTTACTGTTATGACGACAATCGTGTGCGATAGCCATCTTGATAGTTTCTCCAGGAAATTGTTTTTTTAAATAATTTGCTAAACCTTGCGTATTTTTCCCTAATGTATATTTATTAATTCGGTTATCTCCAGGCCCCATAATGCCGCGCATTCCACCTGTACCAAATTCTAATCTTTTATAGAAACTGTCTTCTAGTGTTTTCGGATCGTTGTCGATTAATTGTTTAACAGTTTCTCTAGTCTTAGCATCGAAGAATGGATCAAGCCATTTTTCGGCTTTCAATTTTATATCAGAAAGTGATGTATTCATGTTTCAATTTTATTTTAAAACGCGTCATTTATATTACAAGTATCTTTAATATAATACGCTGCTTTATTTTCTTTTGTTCTTAATATAATTTCACCTAAAAAGCCAGCAAGGAACAATTGACTTCCCAATACCATACTCGTAAGTGTTATGTAAAACTGTGGTCTTTCGGTAATTAATCTTCCTTGTGGGTTTATAAATAATTTGTCTATACCTAAATAAACAGCAAATCCAAAACTAATAAAAAGCATGACAGCACCCCAAGCACCAAACAAATGCATAGGTCTACGTCCGAATTTGGTAACAAACCAAATGGTAATTAAATCTAGGAAACCTCTTATGAATCGCTCGGAACCAAATTTGGTTTCTCCATATTTTCGGGCTTGGTGTTGTACTATTTTTTCGCCTATATTAGAAAACCCAGCATGCTTAGCCAAAACAGGAATGTAACGGTGCATATCGCCTGTCACCTCAATTGTTTTTACAACATTTTTATTGTAAGCTTTTAATCCGCAGTTAAAATCATGAAGGTTTACACCCGACGTTTTCCTAGCAGCGAAGTTGAATAATTTGGAAGGTAGGTTTTTACTTAACTTATTGTCATAACGCTTTTTCTTCCAACCAGAGACCAAATCATATTTTTCTTCTACTATCATTCGATATAGTTCTGGAATTTCTTCCGGACTATCTTGCAAATCCGCATCCATAGTGATTACTACATCGCCTTTGGTAAGTCTAAATCCAGCATGTAGCGCTTGCGATTTTCCAGAGTTTCGTAAAAATCTCAGGGCTTTCACCGCAGGGTTTTGCTTTGAAATTTCACTTATTATTTTCCAAGAATTATCTGTACTACCATCATCAATGAACAAAATCTCATAAGTATATTGATGAGTTTCTAAAACCTTTATTAACCATCGGTATAACTCGGGTAGAGACTCTTCTTCGTTCAATAATGGGATAACTACAGATATTTGCATTTAAGTAATTCTTTATTTTATAACAGTGGTTTTTTCTTTTGTAAAATAAGTCCAGAAACTAAAGAGTAGATAACTCCCATAAAAATAGAAGAGATAATTGCCATGGACGCCATTACCCATGGTTGCATAAATTTTCTACTCATTTCTAAGCTCATTTCTATTTGATCATCGGTCAAATTTTGTCCGCTTTCTTCAATTTGACTTCTACCTAATTCTATCATTCTTTCTATCATATCTGGCTCGATATAAGTCATGAAGATGTAGTTAGATATTGCGGAGATTACGCCACCGATTAGAGCTACGGCAACTCCCATTTTCATAGCTTGACCTATGTTTATATAACCACTTAATTCTTTACGATATTGATAAATAGAGTAAAAGGTAATTCCGAATCCTACGAAAGTTATTAGAATGGTAGACCAAGCAGGTTTTTCCATATAACTGTCCATGGAATACACAATTACAGAAAGTAGAACGGAAAACAGTCCTAATAATAATCCGTAATTAAGCGCTAGCTTTTGAAAAGCTTTTTTTGGGTTTGTAGTAATAGTACTCATGATGAAAAACTATTTATTGATTAGATAGGTATATGTGCTATTAGTCTATAGGATGTCCAATACATTTTGTGGTGGACGCCCAATAATAGCTTTATTATTTTTAATAACTATAGGTCGTTCTATAAGTCGTGGGTTCTTTAGCATAGCATCTATTACTTCGCTATCGCTTAAAACTTTGTCTTTATAGTTATCTTTCCAGATAGCTTCTTTCGTTCGTACTAATTCTATAGGATTAATATTTAGAAGACTTAAAATGTTTTCTAATTCTTCCCGAGTAGGTACGTCATCTAGGTATTTTATAACTTCAATATCTTCCCCTTTATCCTTCAGTAATTGTAAAGTCTCACGACTTTTACTGCATCGTGGGTTGTGTAATATAGTGGTTTTCATATTTAATTATTTCTTCTCTAAAGGTTTTATATTTATAGGAACTTGTTTTGGTTTTCCCGAAATTATCTCTGCTATAAATTTGGTTTTAGGAAATTGTTCGAATATAATTTTAAAGAATACAGTAAGTGGAATAGACATAATTAATCCCGGGATTCCCCATATATATCCCCAGAACATTAACATAACCAATACGGTGATTACATTTATAGAAAAAGATTTTCCCATGAAAATAGGTTCTAAAATGGTTCCAAAAATTACTTGAACAAGGCTTAAACAAATTACATAAAACAATAAGGTAGCACCGATATCTAGTTCAATAAATCCAAATAAACCAGCTGCAATTACAGCGATAAAAGAACCAACCATTTGCACAAAGTTAATTAAGAAAGCAAATAGTCCCCAAAAAATAGGAAAACTGACTCCAAAAGCATAACAAACTAATCCTGTGCCAATTCCTGTAAATAAACTGATGAGCACCTTAACCTTTATAAATTTGATTAAATCTCTTTCAATGGTAATAAAGGTTTTTACAGAGGTATAGCGCTGCTTTAATAATACGCGATGTAATATGCGCTCTATATTTATAGATTCGGTAAGCCATAGGATGACAAAAAAGATGGTCATCAAAAGCATGGTAAGAGTGCTATTAATAAAACTTAAGGTAGGTCCCACGCTTTTTAATACGCTGGTTTTTTCTAAAAGCTGTCGTGTTAGTGTTTGATCCTCAGTTAAATCCAATCCCACGGCTGCGTCTATAGTTTGTACTAAATAAACTAACTTGGCCTCTGCTATCAACAAGAAATTTGCATCTGCATCTAGAATTTGCCGAGTAGAAAGTTTTATAAGTTGTACTCCTAATGTTACAATTAGTATCATAATAGCAATCACCGATAAGATACTTAAAGTTTGTCCAATACCTTTCTTTTTTAACCAGCGCATAAGTGGTAAAAATAGAAGAGCTATAAACATAGAAAACACTAAAGGAATGAATATAAAGCTCAGTGTTTTCACTAAGTAAAAAATGACAGGAATCGCTATGATTAGCAATAGACCGTTCGTTGTTTTTAATTTA
>JAJYTI010000008.1 GCA_021793135.1 Bacteroidota bacterium | reverse complement strand
TTCCAGCAACAGAAGCAGCATTTTCAAGTGCAACTCTTGTTACTTTTTTAGGGTCTATAATACCTGCTTCTAGCATATCTACGTAGCTTTCAGATTTAGCATCGTATCCGAAGTTTCCTTTCTCGTCTTTTACTTTGTTTACAACAACTGAGCCTTCGCCACCTGCGTTGTTAACAATGGTACGAAGTGGAGCTTCGATAGCTCTAGCAACAATGTTTACACCAGTTCTCTCGTCGTTAGTTTCAGTTTCTATGCTGTCTAATGCTTCGATAGAACGAATTAATGCAACACCACCACCAGCAACAATACCTTCTTCTACTGCAGCGCGAGTAGCGTGAAGAGCATCGTCTATACGGTCTTTTTTCTCTTTCATTTCTACTTCACTAGCTGCACCTGCATAAAGTACTGCAACTCCACCTGCTAGTTTTGCAAGTCTTTCTTGTAGTTTTTCTTTATCGTAATCGCTAGTTGTAGCCTCGATTTGTGCTTTTATTTGATTTACACGATTGGTGATATTGTCTTTCTCGCCAGCACCATTCACAATTGTAGTGTTGTCTTTATCAATAGAGATGTTTTCTGCAGTACCTAGCATTTCTATGGTAGCATTCTCAAGAGTGAATCCTCTATCTTCTGAGATGACTGTACCTCCTGTTAGGATTGCGATATCTTCTAGCATTGCTTTACGTCTGTCTCCAAATCCTGGTGCTTTTACAGCAGCGATTTTTAATGAACCACGTAATTTGTTTACAACTAGAGTAGCTAATGCTTCTCCATCGATATCTTCTGCTATAATTAATAGTTCTTTACCTTGTTGTGCTACAGGCTCTAGAACTGGAAGTAAATCCTTCATAGTAGAGATTTTCTTGTCGCATAATAAGATATATGGATTGCTCATCTCTACAAGCATTTTCTCGCTATCGGTAACGAAATAAGGAGATAGGTATCCGCGATCAAACTGCATTCCTTCTACAACATCTACATAAGTTTCCGTTCCTTTAGCTTCCTCAACAGTAATTACTCCTTCTTTTCCTACTTTTCCAAACGCATCGGCAATAAGTTCACCAATAAGTTCGTCGTTGTTAGCAGATATTGCAGCTACTTGTTTTATTTGTTCTGATGAATCTCCAACTTGTGTAGCTTGTTTCTCTAGATTTTTAGTGATTGCAGCTACTGCTTTTTCGATTCCTCTTTTTAGTTCCATAGGATTTGCTCCTGCGGTAACGTTTTTTAAACCTTCTGTTACGATAGCTTGGGCTAATATAGTTGCGGTAGTAGTACCATCTCCTGCAAGGTCATTGGTTTTAGAAGCAACTTCTTTTACCATTTGTGCTCCCATATTCTCCAAAGTATCTTCTAGCTCAATTTCTTTCGCTACAGATACACCGTCTTTGGTAACGTGTGGTGCGCCAAAGGTACGTCCTAATACTACGTTACGTCCTTTTGGGCCTAAGGTTACTTTTACCGCGTTGGCTAATGCATCTACTCCGCGTTTTATACCATCGCGTGCTTCGGTATCAAAAATTATTTCTTTTGCCATTTTTAGTTTCAGTTTTTTATTAATGAAATGAGGTTAAATAATTGCAAGGATGTCATCCTCTCTCATGATGAGATAATCCTTTCCTTCGAATTTCAACTCGCTGCCAGAATATTTTCCATAAAGTACCATGTCTCCAACTTTTACAGTCATATCATGATCTTTTTTACCTTTTCCAACAGCTACAACTTTTCCTTGTAATGGTTTTTCTTTTGCTGAGTCTGGAATGATAATTCCAGAAGCGGTTTTGGTTTCAGCAGCTTGTGGCTCTACCAAAACGCGATCCGAAAGTGGTTGAATTTTTAACGCCATTATTTTATCGATTTTTAAATTATATGTTTATTGTTTACGCTGATATTTTAGGCACAAAGTATGCCAAAGCATTTTTGTCTTATATATAGCAAATAAAAATGCCAACTTGTCACAGCAAGTTGGCATTTTGTTATTCTTGTATGTCTTTAATACTTCTTAGTTGTCGGTCTTTAAAGTCTCATCTATATCAGCATCGGTTGGTGCAGGCATAGTTTGTGTAGGTATAGCATCATTATCATCGAATAAATCACTCTTAGTGCTTGTTCCGCCAGTCATTAATGACATATTAGATAATAAGATTAATACTAATAATACGGTTGCTAAAGTCCAAGTACTTTTGTCAAGGAAGTCGGAAGTTTTCTTTACTCCACCCATTTGTTGCCCACTACCTCCAAAAGAAGCAGATAGACCTCCACCTTGTGGGTTTTGTACCATGATAACGGTAACCAATAAGAAGGCTACAAAAATGATTAGGATGACATATATTGTAAACATGCTATATTATTTTTTATTAATGAGTTTTTCTATTGCCCGAATTTTGTCTGCAAAGTAACCACTTTTTTCGGGATTTTTCAAAATTAATATTTTATATGCTTGAATTGCTTTTTTATAATTCTTTTGTTGTAGGTAAACACGGGCTAAAGTTTCTGTCATTAAAGACTTCGGAGCTTCACTGTTTTCGGTAGATAAGCGAAAGTCATTATCGTGTACTTCGGTGCCTCTTTTGGGTCTTGGATTATTTTTCAAAAAAGCATCTACAAGGTCAATTACCTTATCAGTTTTAGGTACTTTATTGTCTTCTTTTTCCTTTTTTAGCACTTCTGATGTCTCTGATTCTTCTGGAGAACGATCAATTGGCTTGCGTTTCGTTAGTTGCATCCATTCTGCAAAAGAGTAGGTGTCTTCTTTGTTAAAAGAAAGTGGTTTGTTTAACTCTAAAGTTTCCTCAGGTTCTACCGTTTTTTCTTCTTGCGTTCCTTCTACAAGTGTTTTTGGAGGTGTAACATCTATCTCTTTGGAGCTAAGAATATCTTTGGGTTCAACGTGAATTTCATCGGCGTTTGCAGTATCTGCTTCAGTATTTGTCTCTAAAGTTTCTGTCTCTGAGGTCTTCGTTTCTGAATTGGTAAATACTTCTTGTTTAGAAGTAGGCTCTTCTTTTGTGTTCTCGCTTTCTGATTTATTTGTTTCTGTAAACAATTCAGAAGTTATAAACTGAAATAGCACATCTCTATCTAGCGTATGGGCTGCAGTTTTTCGTAATGCTTCATTGTATAGTTCGCTGTTTTTTTCTTTATAGATTTTTAATTGCAAAGCACGGGCACTTTGTAGATAAGGAAATTCTTCTAGAAGTTGCTCTAACTTCTGGAGGTCTTCTTCTACCGTTGTTTCCGGGTTGCTTAACAGGCGATTAAAATGGTTAGGTTCTAACATGTTATTACCAGTTGGCTAATGAAGCATTAAAAATGTCTTGTGTTATTCTTTCGAAAATTTCTTCTGTTGCGGTGCTAAGTTGAGGTCCAACTAACATTGCACTTCCTTCGTAATCGTGATAATACGAAAATCTTCTTTCAAAGTCTTTCTCTGGATTTACTTTGTTTATAAAACGAACATTTACAGCAATTGTTAAGCGGTTTTGTGCTGCTCTATGTTCTGCTGTAGCAGTAATAGGAGAGATGTAATACTCTATGATTTCTCCTTCAAAAATAAGGTCACCGTCTCTATTGGTTTGCGATAAACTGGTTTGGTTAAGCATTAATTCCTGTAGTGCATCGGTGAAATCTCTTGAGATAGAAGGTTCGACAAGAGGTGCTTCGTTCCTAAAGTAATTAACCTGAAAGGTTTTTGTGGTATTGTAATCGATGTCTGCGCCTGTAAACGAATAAAATTTACAGCTAATAAGTACACAACTCATCAATACGATAGCGAATATATTTCTTAGTCTAAACATCTTTTTATAAGTTGTATTGCTTTATTTTTCGATATAAGGTGCGTTCTGAAATTCCTAATTCCTCGGCTGCAGCTTTGCGCTTGCCATCATGTTTTTCCAGAGCTTTTTGTATTAAGTCTAATTCATTGTCTTGAAGCGAAAGTGATTCTTCCTCTTCAATTTCTTCGGCATAGTCATAAGAAGGTTGCTCCTTGTTTTCTGTAGAAGGAATACCTAAAACTTCTATTTTCTGATCAACAGGAGTTGTTTCTTTAGGAGTAGCATCATAGTTTTCGTATATCTGTTCGATTAAACCAGAATGTTCCTTTTCAATATCCTCTGTGTCTCCAGATTTTAATAGCTCTAGTGTTAACGATTTTAAATCATTTATATCTCTTTGCATATCAAAGAGTACTTTGTATAAAATCTCTCTTTCGCTACTAAAATCGCTATCCGATTTAGAATGGTTTATCAATGCAGGTAAATTGGCAGTTGCATCTGGCAGATAGTGTTTTAGTGTAGCAGCATCTATTTGTCTGTTTTGTTCCAATACAGAAATTTGTTCAGCTACATTTCTAAGTTGTCGGATATTACCAGACCAACGATATTTAACAAGTAGTGCTATAGCGTCCTCGTCTAAGCGTACAGTCGGCATTTTATATTTATGTGCAAAATCGGCGGCGAATTTTCTAAACAATAAATGTATATCTCCAGTTCTTTTTCTCAGAGGAGGAAGGTTTATTTCTACAGTACTTAATCTATAATATAAGTCTTCTCGAAATCTGCCGTTTTTTATTGCTTCATCCATTTTTACATTGGTGGCAGCAACGATACGAACATTCGTTTTTTGAATTTGAGAAGAACCTACTTTCATAAACTCTCCGTTTTCCAGTACACGCAATAGTCGTACTTGGGTAGATTGAGGGAGTTCACCTACTTCATCCAAGAAGATGGTTCCACCGTCGGCAGCTTCAAAATATCCACTTCTTGTTGTAGAGGCTCCAGTAAATGCACCTTTTTCGTGACCAAACAGTTCACTGTCGATAGTTCCTTCTGGAATGGCGCCGCAGTTTACTGCAATGTATTTTCCATGTTTTCTATGCGATAAGGAATGGATTATGCGAGGAATACTCTCTTTTCCTACACCGCTTTCTCCAGTGACCAATACCGAAATATCTGTAGGAGCTACACGAATAGCTTTTTCTAAAGCTAGATTTAATTTTGGATCGTCACCTATTATTTCAAAACGCTGTTTTACCGCTTGGATAGACATATAGTTTATTTGCTTTTAAAAAAGTTGCTGTAATCTATAGAGTTTTATTGTTGATTCTTGCTGTACCCAACGGCTTTTCCAATAAGGGTAGCAGAGGTACAATCATGAATATCTACAAGTACATAATCTCCTGGCTTGTAATGCTCTTTAGGAAAAACAGTAGTGGTGTTGTGTTCTGTTCGACCACTCCAGTCTTTGTCCGATTTTTTAGATTCTCGTTCAATCAATACTTCTACGCGTTTATTTAAGTACTCTTTTGTACGATATTCGCTATGTTCTCTTTGTAATGTAATTACTTCTGTAAGTCTACGTTTTTTAATCTCGTCTGGAACATCATCTTCTAATTTTCTAGCAGCAAGTGTTCCTGGACGTTCCGAATACATAAACATATAACCAAAATCGTATTTAACATATTCCATTAGACTAAGGGTGTCTTGATGGTCCTTTTCTGTTTCTGTAGGGAAGCCAATAATCATATCGTGCGAGATAGCACAACCTGGAATAATCTCACGAATTTTATCTATCAACTCCATGTATTCTTCACGAGTATGTTGTCGATTCATTTCTTTTAGAATTCGAGTGCTTCCGCTTTGAACTGGTAGGTGTATGTACTTGCAAATATTGTCATATTTAGCAATAGTGTGTAGTACCTTCTCGTTCATGTCTTGCGGATTGGAAGTTGAGAATCGAATACGCATATATGGTTGCGCTTTGGCAACTAATTCAAGTAAGTCGGCAAAGTCTATTGCAGTGGCTTGTTGAATCGCGCTTGCCTTTTTGAAGTCTTTTTTAAGTCCACCACCATACCATAAATAGCTATCTACGTTTTGGCCTAGTAGTGTAACTTCTTTGTATCCTTTGCTAGCTAAATCGTTAACTTCAGCTACTATACTTTCTGGACTTCTACTACGTTCTCTACCACGAGTAAAAGGAACAACGCAAAACGTACACATATTATCGCAGCCTCGCGTAATACTTACAAAAGCGGTTACGCCATCGCCACCTAATCTAACAGGTGAGATGTCTGCATAGGTCTCATCGCGTGAAAGAATTACATTTACTGCATCACGTCCTTGTTCTACTTCCTCTAGAAGATTAGGTAAGTCTTTGTATGCATCTGGCCCGACAACTAAATCTACTATCTTCTCTTCTTCTAAGAACTTTTCTTTTAGTCTCTCTGCCATACATCCTAATACCCCTACTTTCATTTTTGGGTTGAAATCACGTTTTACAGCATTGTATTCATCTAGTCGATTTCTTACTGTCTGTTCCGCTTTATCACGAATAGAACAAGTGTTTACCAAAACCAAATCGGCTTCTTTAAGCTGATTTGTGGTGTTGTAACCTTGTTGAGCTAAAATGGAAGCAACAACTTCGCTATCGCTGAAGTTCATTTGACAACCATAGCTTTCTATATATAATTTTTTGTTGTTCTCTACTCTGTTTTTAGTTTGTAATGCATTGCCTTGAATGCTTTCATCTATTGTCTTCTCCATAATACGTCGTCCTGAAAATTTTAAAGGGCACAAATTTACATAGCCTACGGCATTAGACAAAGATATAATATTAAAACCGAAGAGTGACAAAGTGTCATAATAATTTTGAAATGGATTTTAAAAACTAGAGGTGGAGTTTTGGAAATATGGATAAGAATTGTAGTTTATAGGCATAAAATTATTAAAACCACGTGAAAATGCGATTATTTAATTGTTTTTGCTATTAGAATAAAAAAAATATAATTTAGCAGGCACAAGATAAAATAAAAATAAATAATTTGTTATAGAAGTCTAATAGGTAATGGTCTAGAGTGTTGATGGAAGATTAATATGCTATATATTAAGGTAGCGTAATCTTTAAAAAATGCATGAGAATTGTATGCTTTGAAAAAGTGAATTTCAGGGCTTATCGGATGGAATTAAAAAAAACCTATACTTTTGTAATCCAAATATTGAACAAGTATGGCAAAAAATATAGTTATAGTAGAGTCTCCTGCAAAGGCAAAAACCATAGAGAGGTTTCTTGGTAAAGGATATCATGTTACCTCGAGTTATGGGCATATTGCTGACTTACCTTCAAAAGAGTTGGGGGTAGATACCGAAGGAGATTTCGAACCAAAATACATTGTACCAAGTGATAAAAAGAAGCTTGTAAGCGAACTCAAAAAATTAACTAAAAATGCAGATGTTGTTTGGTTAGCGAGTGATGAGGACCGTGAGGGAGAGGCTATTGCTTGGCATTTAGCAGAAACATTAAAACTTGATGAAGCAAAAACCAAACGAATTGTATTTCATGAAATAACCAAGCAGGCTATTTTAAATGCAATTGAGAATCCTAGAGGAATTGATTATAACCTAGTAAATGCGCAACAAGCGAGACGAATTTTAGACAGGTTAGTTGGTTACGAAATTTCGCCCGTATTATGGCGTAAAGTAAAAGGGGGGTTGTCTGCAGGACGTGTGCAATCGGTAGCGGTACGTCTTATAGTTGAACGCGAACGTGAAATAGAAGCTTTTAAACCTACTCCGTCATATAGAGTAGATGCGGAGTTTAAAACAGATGATGGAAGTGTGTTTAAAGCAAAACTTCCTAAGAATTTTGATTCTAAAGAAGAAGCACAAAAGTTTTTACAAGAGAATTTAAAGGCGAGTTATCAAATCGCCGATTTGACAAAAAAACCAGCAAAGAAAACTCCGGCTCCTCCATTTACTACTTCCACTTTACAGCAGGAAGCTTCTAGAAAATTAGGGTTTTCAGTAAGTAGAACCATGACTATTGCACAGCGTTTATATGAGGCGGGATTGATAACTTACATGCGTACCGATAGTGTGAACTTATCTACACAAGCACAGAACGCTGCAGAAAAAGCAATTAAAGATTTATATGGTGAGGCGTATAGCAAGCCAAGAAATTATAAGAGTAAAAGTAAAGGAGCGCAAGAGGCTCACGAAGCTATTCGTCCAACTGATATTTCGAATGCGGAGATTATGGCCGAAAGAGATCAAATGCGTCTTTACGATTTGATTTGGAAACGTACGGTTGCCTCTCAGATGAGTGATGCACAATTGGAACGTACTACAGCTACTATAGAAATAACCGATGATAAAGGGAAGGTGTTGGAAAAACACTTTGTGGCAAAAGGGGAAATGATAAAGTTCGATGGATTCCTAAAAGTTTATTTAGAAGGAACAGACTTTGAAGATGAAGAACAAGATGGAATGCTACCTCACTTAGAATTGCATAAAGTAGTTTATAATAAAAAAATTACCGCAACCGAAAGATTTACAAGACCACCTTATCGATTTACAGAAGCTTCGTTAGTAAAACGATTAGAAGAGTTAGGTATCGGTAGACCATCTACTTATGCGCCTACAATTTCTACGATCATGAAGAGAGATTATGTAGAGAAGGGAACATTGGAGGGAGAAGAACGTAAGTATACACAGTTAGCTTTAGTTAAAGACGCGATAAAAGAACAACAGCTTACGGAAAAAGTTGGAGCAGATAAAGGAAGATTGATCCCAACAGATATTGGGATGATTGTAACAGATTTTTTAGTAGAACACTTTGAAAATATCCTGGATTATAATTTTACGGCTAGAGTAGAGCAACATTTCGATGATATTGCAGAAGGAAAAGAAGATTGGAAGGGAATGATGCGAGATTTCTATAAGCGTTTCCAGCCAGTAGTAGATGATGTAAAAGAAAATGCTGATCGTGAAAGCGGTGAACGTATTTTAGGAACCCATCCAGAAAGCGGTAAGCCAGTATTAGTACGTTTAGGTCGTTATGGAGCTATGGCACAAATTGGCGCGCCAGATGATGAGGATAAGAAGTTTGCAAGTTTGCGTCCAGACCAACAATTACACTTGATTACTTTTGAGGAGGTGATGGATTTGTTTAAGCTGCCGAAGTCTCTTGGAGAATATGATGGGGAAGAAGTAGAGTCTAATAATGGACGTTACGGGCCATATGTGAGACATGGAAAAGTATTTATCTCTTTACCAAAAGGATTAGATCCATTAGATGTAACACGAGAAAAAGCAATTGAGCTTATCGAGGAAAAAAGAAAAGCTGATGCGCCTATCTATCATTATGAAGATATGCCAGTACAAAAAGGAGTAGGACGTTTTGGACCTTATATTAAATGGAATAATATATTTATCAATGTCAATAAAAAGTATGACTTTGATAATTTGTCCGAAGAAGACGTGGTGAATTTGATAGAAGACAAAAAGCGTAAAGAAAGAGAAAAGCTTTTAGTGGAGTGGAAAGAAGAAGGGATTAGAATAGAAAAAGCTCGTTGGGGTAGATTTAATGTAATTAAAGACAAAGTCAAAGTCGAGCTTCCTAAGGAGACTGAGGTAGATAAAATTACATTAGAAGAGGCACAAAAGTTAATCGAAGCTGCTAAGCCAAAGAAAAAAGTAGCTAAAAAGAAGAAAACCACTAAAACAAAGAAAAAGTAAATTGTGCAAGACTTTTTAAAACCTATTAATAATACTCTAGAGGTACAATTAGAGTATTTAGAGCCCAATAGCCTAGGGCATCAAATGGCTATTTATACAAACAAACTAGGATTTCCAGATTTACAAAATGTAAAGATTGCTATCCTTGGTGTAGGAGAGAATCAAACGGAAGATTCTATACATCCCGAATTGTCTTTCGATGCTTTACGAATGTCCTTTTATAGTTTGTTTCCTGGTAATTGGAGTGCTGCTATCGCAGACCTAGGTGATATTGTTGCCGGACATTCAAGAGCCGATACTCTATTTGCGGTACAGAAAGTGGTAGAAGAGTTGTTGCAACAGGATATTATTCCTATTCTTTTGGGTGGGCGACAAGACCTGGTTTATGGTCAGTATAGGGGTTATACATATCTCAATAAAATGTTGCATTACGTTAACATTGATAGCCAATTTGATATTGGGGATATGGAGGCGCCTATTGGCAATCGAAATTATGTAGGGAAAATGGTTTCTACAAAACCTTATCGATTATTTAATTACACCGTTTTAGGATATCAATCCTATTATAATAGTGCCGATGAAATAGCATTGTTAGACAAGCTACTGTTTGATGCCTATCGTATTGGAGAGATCACTTCTGATGTCTCTAAAGTAGAACCTTATATACGTGATGCAGATTTTGTGAGTTTGGATGCAAGAAGCATTCAAGCGGCGTATATGGGTTCTGTACATTATAATCCGAATGGATTGAATAGTAGAGAGGTTTGTGCGCTAACTAGATATGCAGGATTAAGTAATACATGTAATTCATTTAGTATTACAGAAATGTATGGTTTGAAAAATAATCCACAAGCAGCAATGTTATTGGCACAGTGTGTTTGGTATTTTATAGAAGGCGTAAACTTTAGAGTAAATGATGAGGACTTTGAAGATGATAATTTTTATAAAAACTATCAAGTTCCCATCGATGATATGGTTTTACATTTTAAGAAAAGTTTAAAGTCTGGTCGTTGGTGGATAAAATTACCAAAATCTTTAGATTTGGATAATAAAGTTAAATCCGTAGCGTTATTACCATGTAGTTACGATGATTACGTTGCTGCGTGCCATCAAGAGATACCTGAAAGATGGCTAAAGGCACAGAAAAAAGTCGATTTTTAGGTTTTGAAAAAAATCTTTTTGACTCTTTTTTAATAATTTTTTAGGAAAAGTTTTGTTTATTATTAGAATTATAAATAGGTTTATCCCCTTGAAAGTTCAAAATAACGTAAAGTATATATGAAGAAGTTTGTTGCATTAGCTGCGATTGTTGCCTTTTTGTTTAGTTGTAATTCTAATGACAGAGGTGAGCTAGTGGGAGTTAAAGGAAAAAAATGGCACCCAGAAAAGCCGTACGGTATGACATTAATACCTGGAGGATCCTTTATTATGGGTAAATCGGATGACGATTTATTTAATGTTAAAGACGCTCCTACTAAAACCGTAACTGTTCGTTCGTTCTATATGGATGAAACGGAAATTACAAACTCAGAGTATAGACAATTTGTCGAGTGGGTTCGAGATTCTACAGTTCGACTTAAGTTAGCAGAGCTAGCAGATGAGGTTGGAATGGGACCTGGCGATGGAGGAATTGGTGAGTACGCGTTCTTAGATCAAGACGAAGAAAACAGAACTCCGTATGAGCAATATATGTACGATAACTATTATAGCTTAAGTGACGATTTTAACGAAGGAAGAAAAATCAATAAGAAAGTAAAGTTGATTTGGGACACTTCTAAGTATCCAGATGAGTACTATGCAGAAGTAATGGATACGATGTATATCCCTTACGACGAAGCTTACAACGGACAAAGAACAATAGATGTTCAAAAACTACGCTTCAAATATACTACAATGGATGTAGAAGCCGCAGCTAGAACAGGTGCTAGAAGAAGAGATCATATTACTACAGAAGAGTTAATGATTTATCCAGATACTACAGTATGGATTAAAGATTTTAATTATTCTTATAATGAGCCAATGCATAATGACTATTTCTGGCACGATGCTTATAGCGATTATCCTGTAGTAGGAGTAAGTTGGAAGCAGGCAAAAGCATTCAGCGCATGGCGTACATTATATAAAAATGCATACCAAAAACAAAAAGGTAAAGCACACGTAAATCAATTCCGTTTACCAGGAGAAGCAGAATGGGAATATGCTGCACGAGGAGGTCTAGAATCAGGATCTTATCCATGGGGTGGACCATATGCAATGGATGATAGAGGATGCTTCTTAGCAAACTTTAAACCAGCACGTGGAGATTATGCTGCGGATGGTGCTTTATACACTGTAGAAGCAGATTCTTATGCTCCAAATGGTTTCGGTCTTTATAATATGGCAGGTAACGTGTCGGAATGGACAGCTTCTTCATACGATCAGTCTTCCTATACTTATTCGTCAACTATGAACCCGAACGTTAATGATAAAGATAATATGCGTAAAGTAGTACGCGGTGGTTCTTGGAAAGATACAGCATACTTCTTACAAGTAAGTACGCGCGATTACGAATATGCTGACTCATCTAGGAGTTACATAGGTTTCCGTACGGTTCAAGACTATATGGGCGAAGGAAACTAATCTAAATTTAAATACTAAATCTAAACTATAATCTAAATCTAAATTTTACTTAAACTATTGTATTATGGCAAAATCTAAAATGCAAAAGCGTGTTTTTAACATGGCTTACGGTATCGGAGCATCAATTGTAATTCTTGGTGCATTGTTTAAAATTCTTCACTGGTCATTAGGACCTATTAGTGGAGATACACTTTTAGCATTCGGTCTGATAACGGAAGCAACTATTTTCTTCATTTCTGCATTTGAGCCAGTTGATGATGATCTAGACTGGTCATTAGTATATCCAGAATTAGCAGGTGGACAACCGAGCAAAAAACTTGGTGCAGTTCAAAAGCCACAAGTTGCAGAAAGCGAAGCTTCTGGAATGCTATCTAAGAAACTAGACGAAATGCTTAAGGATGCAAAAATTGATGCTTCTTTAATGGCAAGTCTTGGAGAGAGTATTCGTTCATTTGAAGGTGCTGCAAAAGGAATTGCACCAACTACCGATGCAATGAACTCTACTAAAAAATATAGTGAAGAAATGGTTAAAGCTGCTTCACAATTAGAGTCATTAAACGGACTTTACCAAATTCAATTAGAATCTACTAAAAAACAAGCAGAAGTTAACGAAAGTGTTGCTAACAATGCTGTACAATTGCAACAACAAATGGAAAGCCTTGCTACCAACTTATCTTCTTTAAACGGAGTATATGGTGGAATGCTATCTGCTATGAATAGAAAATAATGTTCTTTTTAAGAATTAAAACAAATAAAAAAAGTAATTAATCCTATTAAAAAAAGAACAATAATATGTCAGCAAGTAAGTTAACACCAAGACAGAGGATGATTAACCTCATGTATCTTGTATTTATTGCGATGATGGCTCTAAATATGACCAAAGAGGTACTTTCTGCTTTTGGTATGATGGACGAGCGTCTTACTGAGGCGAACGTTACAACAACAGATAGAAATAATGCTTTTATGGCCAATTTGGCGCAAAGAGCAAGTGAGTCACCAGAACAGTATGGTGCAATTAAAGAGGCGTCTGATAAAATGCAGACAATCTCGAATGAATTTATTGAATACGTTCAAGGAGTTAAAGATGAAATCATCGGATCCTTAGAAAGACCAGAAGATTATGAAACACAAGACCAATCAGGGTTCACTGATCGTATGTTCTTTGTAGCAGACAAATTAACACCAGAAGGTGAAGAGTTTGTTGAAAAAGTAGACAACTATCGTCAATCTATGGTAGCTTTGCTTGAAGAACATAATGGTTTTGATGAAATCATTAATGATCTTGAGAGAAAATTTTCTACTGATGATGTAGAGACTAGAGATGGATTAACCCGTCATTGGATGAACTATAACTTTGAAGGGTTCCCATTGATTGCAACAAGAACTAAGTTAACGCAAATGCAATCGGATGTGGTGAACACACAAAGTGAAGTGCTTGCGAAAATGCTTTCTGGACAACAAGATGCTGCATTGTCTTATGATAACTATGCAACTTTATTAGAAACATCTAAGTCTGCATACTATACTGGTGAAGAATTTGAAGGTTCATTAGCTTTAGGTCGTACGGACGATGCTACTGCTCCAGCTAGAGTCGAATTAACCTTAGATGGTAGAAAATTAAGCGAGAACGAATACGAAGTAAAAGGTGGTAAAGTACACCTAAAAGTGAATTCAGGTGGAGCTGGTGAGCACACTATTGAAGGTAAATTAGTTTATATGTTTGGTGGGGAAGAGCAAGAAGTGGATGTTAAGCAAAGCTTTACAACTATTAGCCGTCCTACAGATGCAGTTATTTCTGCAGACAAGATGAACGTTGTTTATCGTGGGGTTGAAAACCCAATAACGATTGCTATTCCAGGATTATCAGATGATAAAGTAACTGCATCTGCTGCTGGATTAACTAAAGTTAGTGGTAGTAAATACGTTATGCGTCCAGGTTCTGGTAGAGAAGTAACTATTACTGCTTCTGGTACAACTCCAGATGGTGTTACCGTTAGCTCAAAAGTTCCTTTCCGTATTAAAGATATTCCTAGACCAACTGGTACCGTAAGAGGTGAAGATGGTAATGGAGGTGCAGTACGTATAGAAAGACAAGGATTAGAAATCGCTTCTATTGGAGCAGTCTTGCAAGATTTTGATTTTGACCTTAACTTAAGTGTTACTGGATTTAGTTTTAAAGTTCCAGGACAACCTACAGTTACTGTACAAGGAGATAAGCTTAATCCGCAAGCTAAGCAAGCATTACAAAGAGCGCCTAGAGGTTCTGTAGTGCAAATAATTGATATTAAAGCAACTATTGTAGGTAACTCTTCATATACGTTACCTAGAATATCACCAATAATGGTGGAATTGACGAACTAGTATAAAATTTAATTTTATGACAATTAAGAATGTGGTTTTGTTATGTGCATTCTCACTGCTATTCGGCTTAAGTGCCAGTGCACAAGTAAATATTTTGAACGCTAAAGCTCCAGATGAAATTGGCGTTAAAACGGAAGCACAAATGGAATACGACAATGACGGTCCTTTACCATATGGTTACGTGGACGACAGAGATGTGTTATGGTCCAAAACCACTTGGGAGATTATCGACCTTAATGAGCGTATGAACTTCCCGTTGTATTACCCTATTGACACCAATAACATTGGACAAGATCGTAGATCATTGTATGATGTGTTAGTGAAAAACATCAAAGCTGGTAATATTACTGAGGTCTATGCAGACTCTTACTTTACTCAAAAGCGTGATTTGACGGATATCCAAGCTTCTTTAGTATATAGTGATACTACAGATATGGGAATTTCTCAATTAAACGCTGGTGAAGAAGTAGATCCGCAGTACGTACGTAGCTTTACTCTTGATGCTGGAGATATTGAAGAGTGGAGAATACGAGGATATTGGTATGTAGATAAAAGACAGGGCGAATTAAAATATCGTTTGTTAGGTATCTGTCCAGTAGCCAATGAGGCTCGATCTAAAGCATTCCCAGATGATATGGACAGCAAGGTAGAGTTGTTCTGGGTGTTCTATCCAGATGCAAGAGAAGTTTTACACAAGGCATATGCCTTTAACCAAGGTAATTCTTCGCAGCCTTTATCCTTTGATCACTTATTAAATTCTCGACGATTTAGTGCTGTTATCTATAAAGAGGATAACGAGTATGGCGATAGAGAGGTTGATCATTATATACAGGATAACGCTCTAATGCAGTTATTGGAATCTGAACGTATAAAAGACAAGATAAGAAACGTAGAAATGGATCTATGGGCAAACTAATGTCTTAATTGTTATAATAACATTTTGCACCCTCTCGTTATTTTTAGCGAGAGGGTGTTTTTATTCTATTTGTATTATGAAAGTAGATTATATTATTGTTGGTCTAGGAATAGCCGGTGTTACTTTTAGTAAACAACTTATGGATCATAATAAGAGCTTTGTGGTAATCGCAGATCGAGTTCCTGGAGCGACATTGAAGTCTGGAGGAATTTTTAATCCGGTGGTACTTCGTCGATTTACTGCACCAGTAGATACCCCAACATTTATAGATTATGCTAATGAATTTTATAGTGAACTACAGCATCTTACAAATACGAATTGGCGTTATTCAGAACAAAAAGTTTCTAGAATTTTTGCTTCTATAGAAGAACAAAATAATTGGTTTGCAGCAGCTGATAAACGTCATTTAAAGCCCTTCCTTACTCCAAAATTGGTCGCAAATCAGAATCCCCATGTTAATGCTGATTTTGGATTTGGAGAAGTGTCAAATAGTTTTAGGATTGATGCATTTAGCTTTATTCAAAGTTTTGAAACGTTTTTAAAAACACGAAATAATCTTCTATCAGAACCTTTTGATTATTCTGCTCTTGCTTTAAATAGAAATACTTATTCATGGAAGTATAAACACGTTGAAGCAAAAAAAATTGTATTTGCTGAAGGTGTTGGTATTACAAAAAATCCATTTGTATCTAGTCCCGTAATCTACCCAAATAAAGGAGAGTTTCTCATTATTAAGTCTCCTGAGCTCAAGGCAAATAAAATTTTGAAAGGTGCGGTTTATATTATTCCTCTTGGTAATGATATTTATAAAGTTGGTGCTACTTATAGTCCTAATGATTTATCTTCCAATTCTACCATCCAAGCTAAAATAGAGATAGAGGGGAAGCTTAAAAAAATGATATCTTGTAATTATGAGGTAATAGATCAAGTTGTAGGGGTACGTCCTGTCACTAAAGATAGACAACCTGTATTGGGACAGATCAAGGAAAATATGTATGTGTTTAATGGTTTAGGTACACGTGGGTTTACTAGAGGGCCACTTTATTCTAAATATTTATATGATTTTATAGAAAATAAGATTTCTCTTCCTTCAGAAAAAGATATAAGTAGGTTTATTTCTTAGTCATCATTGGCGGATTTTCCATAAGATTTTCTTCTCGTGTGTTATTTGCTTTTCTTCGGTCGTAGCCAATAAAAATATTTAACCAAATATTTCTTGATAATCTTTGTATAATCGGCATCAGAACAATAAGTACCCCTGTAATCGATAGTAATATGTAAAGCTTATCTTTTATGCCTAAAAAGAAGAAAACAATAATAAAAGTAGCTACTGCAAGTGCAACACCAAGGGAGTAACTTACATACATTGCTCCAAAAAAGAACGAAGGTTCCATGTTGAATTTTAAAAAGCAGTGATCACATCTTTCTTTTAAAAGTAGGGTCTTAGATAGTTTATATGCATTATGTTCTTCATACATATATGTTTTCTGGCATACAGGACACGTACCAGTTAAACTACTATATAGTCTTGTTCCTTTTAAGAATTTCATAGCTTTCTTTTATATGGATGCAAATTTAAGCATCTTTGCACAAAGAAAGTACTTGCCTATGCTTAATGTTCACAATCTTACGGTTTCTTTTCATGGAGAAGCTTTATTTCAGCAAATTGCTTTTCAGGTTTCTGCTGGCGATCGCATTGGATTAGTTGGTAAAAATGGTTCTGGAAAATCAACTTTATTGCGTGTTATTTCTGGCGATCAACCTTATGAAGAAGGTAATATTGCATTAGCTAAAGATGCTAAAATAGGATTTTTGCGTCAAGATATAGATTTTGAATCAGGTAGAACTCTTATTGAAGAAGCGCAACAAGCATTTATCGAGCTTAAACAGATAGAATCAGACTTGGAAAGTGTAAATGAACAATTAGCTACGCGAACAGACTATGAAAGTGACTCTTATAATCAATTACTTATAGATTTAAACGAACTCCAGGCAAGATATGAAGTGTTAGGAGGGTATACTTACCAAGGAGAAACCGAACGGATTTTGCTTGGTTTAGGTTTTGGACGAGACGATTTTGAGAAACTTACGGAAGAGTTTTCTGGTGGATGGCGTATGCGTATAGAATTGGCAAAACTTCTTTTGCAAAGAAACGATATCCTATTGTTAGATGAGCCTACAAACCACTTGGATATTGAGTCTATTGTATGGTTAGAAAATTTCTTAACAACTTACGATGGCGCTGTTATTTTGGTTTCTCACGATAAAATGTTTTTGGATAATACAACCAATCGCACGATAGAGATTTCTTTCGGTAAAATTTACGATTATAAAAAGCCCTATTCTGAGTACCTTGTATATCGCGAACAGTTGCAAGAACAGCAGTTGGCAGAATTACGTAATCAACAAAAAGAAATCGAGCAAACGGAAAAACTTATCGAACGTTTCCGTGCCAAAGCTTCTAAAGCGTCTATGGCGCAATCATTGATTAAGAAACTAGATAGAATGGAGCGTATAGAGGTTGAGGAAAGAGATACTACAAAGTTAAATTTACACTTTCCAGTATCTATTCAGCCTGGTAAGGTTGTGGTAAAGATGGAGCACTTATCTAAGTCTTTTGATGACCATCAAGTGTTGAGAGATGTAAACATGCTGGTTTCTCGTGGAAGTAAGCTAGCTTTTGTAGGTCAGAATGGCCAAGGAAAATCTACTTTAGCTAAATGTATTATAGGAGAAGAATCACATGATGGTGTTTTAGAGCTAGGTCATAATGTGAAAATAGGGTATTTTGCTCAAAACCAATCAGAATATCTAGATGGCTCATTAACGGTTTATGAAACATTACTACAAGAGTCTACCGATAGTAATCGTACAAACGTTAGAAATATACTTGGTTCCTTTTTATTTAGAGGAGACGATGTAGATAAATACGTGAGCGTACTAAGTGGAGGAGAGCGTAATAGACTAGCGTTGGCAAAGCTTATGATGCAATCGTTTAATGTGTTGATTATGGACGAGCCTACTAACCACTTAGATATTGATTCAAAGAATGTAGTAAAAGAAGCTTTAATGAACTTTGAAGGTACTTTACTATTAGTATCTCACGATAGAGAGTTCCTGCAAGGGCTTACCGATATTGTATATGAATTCAAAGATGGTCAAGTAAATGAATTCTTAGGAGATATTGATTATTATTTAGAATCTCGAAAAGCTACAGATTTTAGAGAAGTTGAAAAAAAGTCTGTTATAGTTAACAATAAAGTGGAAGCTACTCCAGTAAAAGAAGATGCCGAGACTAGACGTAAGCGCAAAACTTTGCAAAATCGTTTTTCTAAGGTTGAACGAGAAATTGAGAATCTAGAAACTAAAATCAGCAAACTCGATAAACAATTAATAGAAGAGTATGGCGATGGAAATGTGCCAGAAGGATTCTTTAAAGAATATGAAGAAACCAAAGAAAAATTAAAAGCCCTTCACGACGAATGGGAAGAGCTTTATATTGCTTTAGAATCCTAAGTAAGTTTAGAGCTTATTAATTGTAGTTTCTTTTAATCCTTCTAATGTATTTTTCCATAAGAAGTTAAATATAGATTTGGTAGTATCTCGTTCTATTTCTACCGAAGCCTCGTTCATATATTCATCATCTTTTGTTTTGCTATCTTTCTTTACAAAGATATTTGCAATTGCCGATAGAAGTTTATTTTTCTCCTTGTTGTCTTTTTTTAGGAGATCTACATGTAGTTCATGGAATCTAATAGCAAAATCTGCATTGGATTTCGCTCTATTTCCATTGATATTAATATATACTTCATCTAGTTTTCCTTCCATTCTAACTTTTAGATTTGGCTCTATAAATGCATTGGCATTTTTTGCTTGTAGGTGTTGGATTTTTGCTTTAAAGTTAAAAACATCGGATGTGTTTTGAGTATTAAAATGCCAATCTGCCGAAATAGCTCCCGACTCCATGAATGTACTCTCTACATGTATTTGAACATCTTTATCCTTGTTGACTTCCTTAAAGTTTCCTGCATCATTTACAATCGCATTAAAATCGGATAGATGTACAGTTCCGCCGTTATTATCTTCATTAACTCGTTCGTTATATTTTATATCTCCATCATTAATTTTTAATACTTCGGTTTGGATATCAAAGTTCAATTCTCGTAATAATTGACTAAACATGGGTTTATAGCTTTCGTCGTCAGGTAAAAGTTTATCTCGATATATTTCTAGCTCTGGCGAATTTATTATAATGGAGTCTACTTTAAAACGCTGTCTATTGGCATCGTAGTCTTTATCCCAATGCGTTGCACTAATTTTGATTTCCGGAATGCTTATATCATAATGATCTCGTTCGTGTGGTAATCGTGCATTGTATTCTTTTATACCTAGTTCCGTGTAAAAGCGTACTTTTTCCGCTTTATATTCTTTATTATCTATTGTTAGTTTCTTTGCTTCTAAAACCTCCCAATCCGACGTTTTGTGACTTAGTTCGGTGACTTCTAACTCATAAGAATCTAAAGTTTCAAACCATTCATGAGGTTTATCTACATCTTTGATGTTGAAATTTTTAAACGTTCCTTTTGTTATTTTTAAATGCGTTAAGTTTTCACCTTCCTTATCATTCTGAATAAGTACTAGATTCTTTAATTTAATTTTATCAACATGAATGAAGGGTACATCATTATTTTTTTCTTCTTTATCGGTTTTTTCTTTCTCTTCATCTGAAGGTTTTCCTTTGATTAAAGTTAGCTCCGTATTTTTTATTTCTATTAAACGAATATCAATATCCTCTTTTCTCCAAAGTTTAATAAGTTTTAAACCTTTTATGGATAAGTTTTTAATTTTAGCCGAATTTCTATCGTTCTTATCCCAAACTATCTCTGCATTTTTAACACGAAGACTCCCATTCCATATATTTACATGGAATTTTTCAAAACTTTTAATCGGTAACTCCGTTTTATTTTCTGCAAAATACTTATCAATTTTACGATGAGCAATGTAGTTCACCAAATTGTATGTGACTAAGAATAAAAGGATTACTCCCGCTATTATAAAAATGTATTTACGTTTGTTATTTTTCATAATTTAAAAATATAAATAAGCAACTTGAAAACAATATAGAAAGTTAGTCATTTCTTTTTTATTCTACTTATTCAACATATATTTGTAGTCTATTACGGAGAGAGAATGTATTTAGATTCTTTGTTAAGTAATAAAAATAACGAAAAGTTTTTTTATTAAAATAATTCGTTTTATATTTGCACACACATCGCGGGATAGAGCAGTAGGTAGCTCGTCGGGCTCATAACCCGAAGGTCACAGGTTCGAGTCCTGTTCCCGCTACTAAGTAAAAGGGTATTGAGAAATCAATACCCTTTTTTTATTTTTTATGCATTTAGATTATCCAAAATATTGT
>JAJYTI010000202.1 GCA_021793135.1 Bacteroidota bacterium | reverse complement strand
TAAATCAGACTGATATGCGCCAGCAGAACCTACACGGATTAATTTTTTTACTCCATATTCACGGATTAATTCATTACAATAAATCAATGCCGAAGGAATCCCCATGCCCGTTCCTTGAACCGAAACTCTTTTTCCTTTGTAAGTACCGGTATACCCAAGCATTCCTCTTACATTATTATAACATTTTGGTGATTCTAAGTAATTCTCTGCTATCCATTTTGCACGCAAAGGATCACCAGGTAAAAGTACGATTTCGGCAATTTCTCCTTTTTGTGCTCCAATATGTAAACTCATATATTTTTACTTATTTTTCTGTTACTATTTTTATTCCTGCAGAAGTCCCTATACGATCTACTCCAGCTTCTATATATTGTAATGCAATCTCTCTATCTCGAATCCCTCCCGAAGCTTTAATTTTCATTTTATCTCCTATGGTATCTCGCATTAAGCTTACATCAGCAAATGTAGCCCCATAACTACCAAAACCTGTAGAGGTTTTAACAAAATTGGCACCTGCTTCGTAAGCTATCTCACAAGCTAATTCTTTTTCTTCGTTAGTAAGACTACAAGTTTCAATAATCACTTTTAAAACATGCTTATCTATCGCAAGTTTTATCTGTTCTATTTCATCTCTTACTAAATCTAATTCTCTAGCTTTAAGAAGTCCTATGGCGATTACCATATCAATTTCATCGGCACCATCTAGAATAGCTTGTTTTGCTTCGTAGACTTTACTTTTTGTGGAATTACCTCCTAGTGGAAATCCAACAACCGATGCAATCTTAACGTCTGAATTCTTTAAACATTCAGCAGCCAATTTTACATATTGTCCTTGCACACATACCGCATAGAAATTATATTCAATAGCCTCCTCACATAACTTCTTAATGTCATCGGGAGTTGCAGTAGGATTTAAAAGTGTATGATCTATATAAGATGCAATATTTTTCATTGATATGATTTTATTAATTGAATTAATTCATGTTTTGGTAATAGACCAGATTGACGCCAAACCTGTTCGCCATTTTTATATAACACTAAGGTTGGAACCCCTTGCACTTGCTGTTTTGCAGCTAAGTCTTGATTTTTATCAATATCTATCTTTACAATTTTTACTGAATCGCCTAACTCTTTTTTTACATCGGATAAGATAGGAGCTAGCATTTTACATGGTCCGCACCATTCGGCAAAATAATCTACCATGACAATTGGAGCAGACGAAACAATATCCTTAAATGTTTTACTCATCTTATTACATTAAATATTAAAAATACGATTAATAGCATTATTTACATTTACCAATATACAAATAACTTGAATCATATAACTCAATATTTTCTCAAGCCTTCTATAAGAAGTAAAACGCAATAATTATCAGCGCAAATTGCACTAAGCAAAGATAATAATTATTAAATTTGTTTATTATGATTGAAGTCAAGAATAAGGTTACCTCACATTTAGGTTCACTTTTCGAAATTGTAAGCGAAGGAATAGTTGTAGTAGACTCTAAGCAAATTATTGTAGCATATAATCAAGTATTGAACGACATATTTGGCTATGATAATAATGAGCTACTTGGAGAGTCTATCCATATTCTTGTTCCTCAAGAGCGCCATAATGTTCACAAAAAGCAAATCGAATCCTACAATAAAAACGCTAGCAACCGACAAATGGGTGTGGGAAGAGACTTGTATGGTATTAAAAAAGATGGCACCAAATTCCCCGTAGAAGTTGGCCTTAATCCTTTTACTATAGAAGGAGATAAATATGTAATGGCTATTCTAATTGATATTAGCGTTCGTAAAAAACACGAAAAACAGATTAAAGATCTAAACAAAAAACTCGAACACAGAATTAACGAACGAACTTTAGAGCTAGAGAAAACCGTTATCGATTTAGAGGCAGAAATAAAACGTCGGGAAGAGGCAGAGAGCAAAATATTAGAAAGTTTACGAGTAGAAAGAGAGTTAAACGAGCTGAAAACCAAATTCTTATCCATGGTTTCTCATGAGTTCAAAACACCTCTATCTGGTATTTTAACCTCAGCAATTTTAGCTGGAAAATACACGCAAACCGAACAACAAGATAAAAGAGAGCGTCACCTACAACTTATAGAAGATAAGGTGAAATATCTAAACAATATATTGAATGATTTCCTTTCGGTTGAGCAACTCGAACATGGGAAAACCAAATATAAAATGGAGTGCTTCCCTTTGAGTAAAATACTCAATGAGGTGGTTTATAGTGCAAACATGCTGCTTAAAGAAGGACAAAGCATCGAATATCCAGAAAACATAGATGATATTATTTTAGTCTGTGATGAGACTATCTTGGAAGTTATTCTGTCTAATCTAATAAACAATGCGGTTAAATATTCTTCAGAGAATACTACTATTAAAATAATCGTGGAACACGAAGAAGAATATTTTACTATGGATATAATCGATCAAGGCATTGGAATTCCAGAAAAAGAACAGAAATATATTTTTAATCGTTATTTTCGTGCGGAAAACGCTTTGTTAAATGAAGGCACTGGTATAGGTCTAAATATTGTAAAAGGACATATAGAAAACTTAGGAGGTACTATTGAATTTAGAAGTAAAGTAAATGAAGGAACAACCTTCAGAGTACGCATGCCCTTAAACGCAAGTATATAAAACTAGAGAGAAAACACATATGAATCGCAAATCCATTTTACTTATTGAAGATGATCCAGCACTTAGAGAGAACACTGCTGAATTGCTAGAGTTATCAAATTATAATGTTCGAACAGCTCCAAATGGCAAAGCGGGTATAGATTTAGTCGATCAGGAAAAACCTGATTTGATTATTTGCGATATTATGATGCCTGAACTAGATGGATATGGTGTTCTAGAAAGAATAAACAGCAATCCTGATTATGCGCATATTCCTTTTATTTTCTTATCGGCAAAAACCGAACATAAAGAAATCCGAAAAGGAATGAATTTAGGTGCAGACGATTACTTAACAAAGCCATTTACCGAAAAAGAATTACTAGATGCTATAGAATCTCGTTTAATCAAAAACGAAACGATTTTAAATGCTTACCAACAAACCAACAAAGAAGAAGAAAAAGGAGATATTCGAAATTTAAATGAATTAAAAACCTTCTTTGAAGATTATGGAGAGCGAATCGATTTAAAAAAAGGAGAATACATCTATGAAATTGGCGATCGTGCTAATAACATTTACTTGGTTATAACAGGTGTTATTAAATGCTTTAAAATCGATAGTAACGGTAAGGAATTAATTACAGAACTAGTAAACGAAGACAACTTTCTAGGTTTTACACCTCTACAGAACTATTCCCCTTATCTTGAATCTGCCATGGCAGTAGAAGACGCGCAAGTGGTTTTTATAACCAAGTCTATTCTACGTGAATTATTAGGCAAAAATCAAAACATTTCTATAGAACTAATGAACGTTATTACCGATAACGTTTATAAAGTTAAAGAACAGCTTTTGCAGATGGCGTATAGTTCAGTACGTAAAAAAACGGCGCAAACTTTACTTCAATTTGCCGATACGGTAGGTAATGGAAATGAAAAGAAATCTATAAAAGTATCTAGAAGTGATTTAGCTAGTGTAGCAGGAATAGCTACAGAAAGTCTTATTAGAATGCTTTCTAACTTCAAAAAGGAAGGACTTATAGATATTAATGGGAGAGAAATCATTATTTTAAATCAAGAAAAGTTAGATTCTATTGAGTAACTGACTTTAGTCATTCTTTTTGCGAAAGACAGATATTACATTTGTAGTTCATTAGCTTAAAGAATGGA
>JAJYTI010000201.1 GCA_021793135.1 Bacteroidota bacterium | reverse complement strand
TTTGTTATATCCAAAACTAAGAGTAGCACTCCAACGCAATTTTTGAATATCAGGTATTTTTGTAACTATAACGGTATTTTCAGATTGTTTAAAAGTAGACCTAGACCAATAAAGATATCCAGCAGTTACCCCTCCGTATATTCTCCAGAACTGATATTTATCGGCAGACGAAGTGCGCCAACGAAATTGAATCGGGAACTCTACAATAGAGGTCCCTAAACGATTGGTACTGTATTGCACTGGACCTTCTTTACCAAGGACACGATAAATCATTTGTTTATCACCATCTTTCCCTATAAAAAGATTCTGTCCATAACGATTAAAGTTAAGCCCAACCCCCACAGCTAAAGCTATATTGCGTTTTTTATTAATTGGGATATCTCTTAAAAATCCAAATTGAATAGAACCAGAAAGCCCACGTAGTTTTGTATCCTCAGGGAGCTTACTTAACATAGAATAAGAAAACCCCGCATAAAATTGATCTTCGCGGTATTTGTCATCTATAAAAGTATTTACAGACTCTTCCTGTGCATTTACATAATTAAAAATACACAATGAAAGGAAGCATAAAAGAATTACTCTATTCATATGATAAATATAAGAGTAAAAATATGGAAGCATAAAAAAAGCGCCTATTAAAATAGACGCTTTTTAAAATTTAATATTAACTGAACTAGAAATCTAGCTCATTTCCTGGAGTAGTAATGTAAATTATCTTAAGCATATTTAGCTCTCTAAGCTCTTGCTTGATATCACTTACAATTCCGGTATTGGTTTCTTCATCAACTTTAAGTGCCACCATAACTTTATCTTGAAGTTCTGGTCTTAATTTTTGACGAAGCTCTGTAAGTGCATACCTTAGATTTTTTACATCGGTATACTTATCTCCAATTTGTATTTTACTTGACGTACCAAAGCTCTCTCTATATCTTTCACTAGGTTTTCCTGCGTAAATAAATACAGAGCGGTCTTTCATCAGTTTTTCTACTTGATCTGCTTTTGGTAGTGTGTTTTCTACCATCAGATTACTATCTCTTAAAACGGTTACAACCATGAAAAAGAAGAGTAGCATAAAAACAATATCTGGTAAAGACGCTGTCGAAATAGCTGGTAAATCGCCACTTTTTTTCTTTGTGAATTTTGCCATAATTAATTTTTATTTTACTATCAGCTTCCTTTTCTCTTCGGTTCAGCCTCAGAAAGTTTTTGAGGAATCATCTTTTGAATTTCTCTTAATCTTTCTTCTGCTTGCTCTACATTCCCTCTGTAATTACCTTCTGAAATTGCATTTTTAACTTCAGTGTAATCCCATCCAAATAAACGTTGAGACTCTCTATTACGTAATTCGTTATATGCAGCCACAAGTTCGTTTTGAACAGCTATGTACATTTTATAGGATGTTAGCCTGTCGTTTTGCAGAGAAATAATTGCTTTATCTGGATTATCTGAAGACTTCGGATCACGTAAACCTTGACAAAAATCACAGTAATCGGCTGTACCATTTGGAGCTCCTCCGTTATCAATAAAATCGATAGCAGCTTGACGTAGGTCTTTTAACTCCATTGGTTTTTCATTAACCAACAACTGATCATTTTTGTTTACGTTAACGATAAACAAGTTACGTTCACGAATGTTAACTTCATCATCATTTTCTTCCAATGGCGGTAATTGCCTTGCGATTCCCGAATCTTTCTCAATAGTAGTTGTAACTAAGAAGAAGATGAGTAGCAAGAAAGCAATATCTGCCATGGATCCAGCATTTACTTCTGGAACTTCTCTTCTAGCCATTATTTACTAATTGTTAAATTCTTTGCTTCACTTAAAAGCATTGCTACTATTGCACCTATACCAAGGATATAGAATGCGTTAAGTCCAGCACTTATCCAACGTGAACCACTTTCAGAAAGTGTGTCTCCGTCTGGCATAACTACAGACTCGCCTTCGGCGATACCGTAGGAGATCAAAACTACTACTATGAAAAGTCCTAAACCAATAAGCATTGGCTTTATAGATTGTGAGATGAAAATTAAATTATACACCACACTAAATAGGACTACTACTGCTATAAGCACTAAGCTCCAAGTTCCTAGTGTAATGAAGAAGTCTAATCCTTCACCTGTAGCTTTTACATGCTCATCTCCTTTCATCAAAAGATTTGCTAGCGCTACAACACCTAGAACACCTATAACTAATGCTAATATTTTAGATACTTTATGTAAACCCATAAATTTTGTCTTAGAATTATTGTTTGTTCTTGTAATCTACTAACATATCGATTAAGGTAATAGAAGCATCTTCCATTCCATTTACGATACTATCGATTTTCGCAACGATATAGTTGTAGAATATCTGAAGAATCATCGCAACGACAAGTCCAAATACCGTAGTAAGTAGAGCTACTTTAATACCCCCTGCTACTAGTGCTGGGTTCATATCTCCGGCTGCTTCAATACGGTCAAATGCAAGAATCATCCCGATTACAGTACCCATAAACCCAAGCATTGGAGCTAAAGCGATAAATAATGAAACCCAAGAAACGTTACGCTCTAAGTTACCCATTTGTACTCCTCCGTATGCTACTACTGCTTTCTCCGCTTCTTCGATACTCTCGGTAGAACGGCTTAAGCCTTGGTAATAGATAGATGCTACTGGACCTCTAGTGTTACGGCAAACTTCTTTAGCTGCTTCGATTCCACCTTCGTTTAGTGCGTCTTGAACTTCTTGTGCTAATTTTTTGTTGTTTGTAGTTGAAAGATTTAAGTAAATAATTCTTTCAATAGCGATAGCTAAACCTAATATTAAACAAAGTAATACAACCCCCATGAAAGCTGGTCCACCTTCTATGAAACGTTGTTTTAATTCCTGATGGAATCCTCTTTGCTCTGTTGCTCCTTCACCATCATCGTCTTGAATCAGTGTGCTTATTACTTGGGCCTCAACTGAATTAGACACCGTCATTGTACTAACAGGTGCTGCGTTTGCTACGTTTGCCCCAATCATTACCATTGCGGCAACTACCAAAATAGAAAATAATCTTTTCATTGCTATCGACTTATTTTTTTTATTAAAGATTTGAAAGGTTAAAGATATAAAAATTATTTTATTACCATCAAGAATATTGACAAGCAAATTAATAATGGTAATATGAAATACTTTTTATAAACTCGTTATTCTACTCATTATAAGCCCCTTTACTTTATGCTTATAATAAGGTTTCGCAGAGAGGAAGGGATTCGAACCCTCGATGCGTTGCCGCATACACGCGTTCCAGGCGTGCGCCTTCGACCACTCGGCCACCTCTCTTTACTTTGTTTAATAGTGCAAGTATAAGATAAATTATTTAGCTACACCAAATAACAAAAAAGAAATACTGTAAAACATCCGTTTTAACGGAATATTTAACGCATTTCACCTCTTAAAGAGGTTTCAAAAAAGGTTTTAAAGCTTTTGGAAGACACTTTTTGTCCTAACAAATACATCATTTTAACTACTGCTGCCTCAGAAGTCATATCTTTACCTGAAATAACGCCCATTCTCATCAATTCTACACTAGTTTCATACAACCCCATAATAACACTTCCACCCGAACATTGTGTAACGTTTACCACATGAACACCTGAATCTATTAATTCTCTCAGTGCATCTAGAAACCATGGAGCATCGGTTAAGTTTCCACTCCCGTATGTTTCTAAAACCAATCCTTTTAAATTAGGATAAGAAAATATGTATTTTACAATATCATGAGATATTCCAGGAAACATCTTTAGTATAACCACATTGGAATCTAAGTTTTTATTTACCACCAATGGTCTATTTACTTTTGGCTTAGGCAGCAAAGCTTCCTTATTCACAACTAAATGCACACCGCTCTTAGCTAATGGAGGATAATTAT
>JAJYTI010000200.1 GCA_021793135.1 Bacteroidota bacterium | reverse complement strand
TATCGGTTGCTATTGCAGTTTATAATAAAGAAAAGCAAATTTTATCGACCTTAGAAAGCGTTCTAAAACAAACCTATCCTCCTTCAGAAATAATTATTGTAAACGATGGTTCAACGGATAATAGTGAAAAGGTAATTCAAACTATAACCGACAATAGAATCAGGTATATAATACAAGAAAATCAAGGGGCTGCTGCCGCTAGAAATACTGCAATAAAAAACTGTACTCATGATTATGTTGCTCTAATAGATGCAGATGATATTTGGCATAACGATTTCTTACAGGAAATAGTAAACTCCATAAATACATTTCCAAAAGAAAAGGTTTACTCTACTGGAATAAATATAGAAAACAAATTCAAAAAACCTAAAAAAGCGCAATATAGTATACCTAATAAACAAGAAACAGGAAAATATAATTATTTTAAAGGAAGCCAAATAAATTCCTTAATTTATAGTTCTTGTGTTGTTATCCATAAAGAAGTTTTTAATTCGGTAGGATATTTTGATCCATTAATTAAAAGTGGTCAAGACACCGATTTATGGATTCGAATTGGACTCGAATTTCCTATTGTTTTTAATCCTAAATATGTTACTACTTATCGATATATACCACAAAGTTTATCATATTCAGGAGTTCCAACAAATCAAAAACTGCGATTCGAAAAGTTTAGTGAAACAGAAAAAACGAATCTAGACTTAAAAAAGTATCTAGATTTAAATCGTTATTCTCTTGCGGTAATAGCAAAAGAAAATGGTGACGTTAAAAACTATCGTTTACTAAAAGAAAACATTGACAAACAAAATCTCAATATTAAACAACGAATTATTCTTTCTGCACCAATTGGAGCCATAAAACTTATGAAGTTTATAAAAGATTTTCTAGAACGATTAGGATGGCAAACTACTTCTTTTTAAAAGTAATAAAATCTTCATATTCACGGATGTAGTCATCCTCATCATACTCTGCACTTACTAAAGAGAGGCATACCGCACCAGCAGAAAATTCTATAAGTTCACGCCAAACGCCACTTGGAATCAGCAATCCTTTATCGGGTCTATTTAATAGGATTTCTATTCGTTCTTTTCCATCGTCCAGAACCACGATAAAACTACCACTTAAAGCAATTAAACATTGTTGAAGTTCTTTATGTGCGTGTCCACCTCTAGTTGAATTACTTGGCACATCATACAAATAGTACACACGCTTTATGCTATAAGGCAGAATATTTTTTTCTAAAACAGACAAACTTCCTCGACCGTCTGGATCGGTTATTTTTGGTATCTCTATGATGCGGACTTTTTCTAACATTAATTTATTGTATAAAATATAAAAATATGACTTTCTAACTACTTATTTACAATTTTTAAAATTACATTTTTCCATCTTTCCGCAATGACATTCATATGCAAATGATTGACACTATTTTTTGCATTCGTCTTACAGTTATTATATAACGTTTTATCCATATACATTCTAGTAATAGCTGTTGATAATTTGCTTATATCGTGATTTGGCACTAACAAACCATTTATTCCATGCTGTACTATTTCCTTGGGACCACTAGAACAATCTACAGAGACTACAGGAGTTCCTACAGATAATGCTTCGATTAAAACACGTGGAAAACCTTCATAACGGCTTGAAAGAACTAAAAATTCGGCATTTTTTAAATACCATCCTACATTAGCGGTGTATGGATGTTGAATAATCATGTCTTCTATTCCTAATTCTTTAGCTCTATTAGCTATAAACTCTTCACCACTTCCTTCTCCCAATAATAATAATGGAACACCTAAACTTGGTAACTTAGAATGATAATAAGAATCTAACAACAATGGCAAGTTTTTCACGTAAGCATCCATCCTTCCCAAAAATAAAATATATGGCTGTGATATATCCCAATTCTTCGGTCTTTTAATAAGTAACTCTTCTATTGGATTGTGGATCGGGTAGAATGTATTGGTATTATATTCTTTATTTAAACTTGCGGCAGATTCTTCAGATACCGTAATAATTTGCTCGGTGCGACGAATCATTTCTAAAGTCATAGAGTTTTTATCACTTAAATAATTTTCTCTCTTAAAACTCCGAACCACATAAATAAGTTTCTGATCTGAATACAGATAATTTAAATAAAACTTCTCTTTTTTCCATAGTGGTTTAGTTCGGTTATCGATAATAAGATCAAACCTTTTTGATTTAATAAACTTACGCAACTTCCTAAAGCGAAGTAATCTTGCTATAGAATTATCTGGTTCTTTTTTAAACAGGCCTAGGTTGAATAATTCACCAGAATAAGGATAATCTATTCGATTGTTTAATATTACGATAGTTACATCAAAACCAACTTGTGTTAGCATGGTAGATAATAACGCTGTAGACCGCTCTGCACCACCTTTTCCTAAGGAAATACTTACCAAACAGATTTGAAGTTTCTGCATGTCGTTATTATATGCCATTTTATTATTTTACATTTGGATAACAAAACAAAGATACAGTTTATGCGCATTTTACTAGTAGGAGAATACAGTAGACTACATAACTCATTAAAAGAAGGCTTACAAGCCCTAGGACATGATGTGCAAATTATAGGTACTGGAGATTACTTTAAGAATTTTCCTGTTGACATGCGTTTAAAGAGACGCTTTGACAATGGATTAAAAAAGAAAGTAAAAGTAGGTATATATAAACTCTCTGGTATTGATATCAGTAGCCTAAATGTGTTGCAACAATTTTTTTCTTACGATTATAAATTAAGAGACCACGACATTGTTCAATTTATAAATGAAAGTCCTTTAGGAATTCAAGCAATAGACGAAAAAAAAGCTATTACCGCTTTAAAAAAACACAATAGAAATATTTTTTTGCTTTCTTGTGGCACTGATTATACCAGTGTTTCCTATGCTATGAACAACAGAATTAGGTATTCTATATTTACTCCTTTATTAGAAGGTAGAGTTACAACTTCTCATTATTCTGGTGCCCTAAAATACTTGAAATCCGATTTTAAAGAATTACATCATTATTTATATAATGATGTGATTCAAGGTGTAATTGCATCGGATATGGACTACCATATTCCACTCATAGAAAACAAGAAATATCTAGGTTTAATTCCCAATCCGATTAACATAGAAAAACTACCTTTCAAAGAGTTAGAAATAACTGATAAAGTAGTAATATTCATGGGAATAAATCGAGGCAACTTCCTAAAAAAAGGAATTGATTTTTTTGAAAAAGCCTTAGAAGAAATCCAACAGAAATATCCAAATAAAGTCGAGGTACTTACTGCTGAAAATCTTCCTTATGAAGAATATATCCAACGTTACGACCGAGCTCATATATTACTTGACCAAGTATATAGCTTTGATCAAGGTTACAATGCCTTAGAAGCTATGGCAAAAGGAAAAGTTGTATTTACAGGCGCCGAAAAAGAATGGTGCGAAATGTATGGTTATGCCGAAGACGAAGTCTGTATTAATGCTCTAGCAGATGTAGCCTATTTAGTAGAAAAAATAAGTTGGCTAATTCAGAATCCTCAAGAAATAAAACGCATTGGACGAAACGCTAGAAACTTTGTAGAACAGCATCATGATTATAAAAAAGTTGCTAAACAGTATATAGAAACTTGGCGAAAAGCTATGCTGTAGTTCTTTGTTTATCTTGACGTTTAAAGTAAACTAGGATTAAAATAAATACTACTATAATATAAATTAAGGTTCTAAACATGTGGGCCATTACCACGCCTTCTACCCCATAGATATCGGTTAGATAATAAGCAAAACCATAGAATAAACCTAAAGATAAAAGTTCTGTAATAATAAAGCTTTTTACCATTCGTTTGGCTACAAATTGATAGCTCAAAACTATAGATGCTAAACGTACAAAGTCACCTATCAAC
>JAJYTI010000199.1 GCA_021793135.1 Bacteroidota bacterium | reverse complement strand
ACAGAGAATCTAGAAAATCCTCTATTTATATCCTCTCCCGTATTATTGGTTTGATAGGAAGTTAAGATTTGTAGGTTTTTAATAAAAAACATAGGTACGGCATTAGCATACCATAATCCTGGTGCTGCTCCTCCACCTACAGTAGCATTACCAGTCATTGTAATATTATTCTTTAGACGAATATTAATAGCTGCATTCTCTGATGGTTCAATACTATCTAAAACTTTTATAGGTTGGTGATTTTCTAAAATCTCTACCGAACTAACCTTGTCTGGGGATAAGTTATTACTTATCATTCCATACTGTCCACCCATAAGATCTAAACCTTCTACATAAAACTTATTAATGGGCTTTCCTTGATATTCTATCTCCCCTTCTGGCGTAATATCAATACCTGGCATTTTCTTTAGCACGTCTTGAATACTTCGATCTTTATTGCTTTTAAATGCTTCTGGATCAAAAACTAAAGTATCTCCACGTTGTCGGATTGGTGGTCGTCGCAAGAATACTTCTTCCAAACTTTCGGAAACTGGCTTTAAAGAAATATTTATCTCTTGAGCTTTTGCTTCGATTGCTTTCTCATAAGCTTCGTATCCTAAGAAAGAAACTTTTAATTGTAAGCTATCTGCTTTCGGATTTAATTTTACTTGATACGCTCCATCCTTATTGGTAATTCCATAACCTAATATATTTGATTTACCAACTGGTGAAAATACTACAGTAGCACTTGCTAATGGGTCTTTGGTTTCGGAGTCGGTTATTTTACCATTTATTTCAATGATAGATTGAGCAATTGATGTTAAAGAAGTAAATAATAATAAACTTAATGTGAAAAATAATTTTACAGTTTTAGAATGTTTCATTTCTATGTTTTAAAAAGGGCTATGGTATTTAGACTGTATTATTGTAAGAAAGTTTAAGATACTTTCAAAAAAGTATTAATTAACAATATAATCATTATTTAAATTGCTAATATAAACTAAATTTCTAGTTATCCAACTGCTTTTTTAGTTCTAAAAGTATATTTGTAGTGAAAAAACAAATTAATTTGTGATAATGAATAAAAAAAGCCCTATTTGTACAAATAGGGCTTTTAAATAATAATTATATTAAAACGATATTAAGCATTTTGCTTTTTAATCAAGTTTAATGCAGAACCTTCGCGGTACCACTCTATTTGTTGGTCGTTGTAGCTATGGTTAGCAATGATAGTATCTTTTGAACCATCTTTATGAGTTACTTCGATTGTAAGTGGTTTACCAGGAGCAAACTCTGCAATATCAACAAAATTGAAGGTATCATCTTCTTGAATTAGGTCGTAATCTGCTTCATTAGCAAATGTAAGACCTAACATTCCTTGTTTCTTAAGGTTAGTTTCGTGGATACGAGCAAATGACTTAACTAAAACAGCTGCTACACCTAAGTGTCTTGGTTGCATAGCTGCGTGCTCTCTTGAAGAACCTTCACCATAGTTATGATCACCTACAACGATTGTCTTAATATTATTTGCTTTGTACTCGCGTTGTGTATCTGGCACACCACCATACTCACCAGTTAATTGATTTTTAACGAAGTTTGTTTTTCCGTTAAACGCGTTAACTGCACCGATTAAAGTATTATTAGCAATGTTATCTAAATGCCCACGGTAACGTAACCAAGGACCAGCCATAGAAATGTGGTCAGTAGTACATTTACCTTCAGCTTTAATTAAAAGTTTTACATCTTTTAATTCCTCATCTTTTATTGGTTGGAATGGAGTTAATAATTGTAAACGCTCACTGTCTGGGTTTACTTTAACCTCTACTCCACTACCATCTGCCATTGGCTCGATATATCCATTATCTATTACATCAAATCCTTGTGGTGGTAACTCTAATCCCATTGGTGGATCTAATTTCACTTCTTCACCATCTTCGTTAAGAAGAGTATCGGTCATTGGGTTGAAGTCTAAACGACCTGCAATAGTAATTGCAGCAACCATTTCTGGAGAACCTACAAATGCGTGCGTATTAGGGTTACCGTCTGCACGTTTAGAGAAGTTACGGTTAAATGAATGAACAATAGTGTTCTTTTGTTCACCTAACATATCACTTCTGTCCCATTGTCCAATACATGGGCCACATGCATTAGTAAAGATAGTCGCGTCTAAGTCTTCAAATACTTTTAAGATACCATCTCGCTCTGCAGTATATCTAATTTGTTCTGAACCTGGGTTGATTCCAAATTCTGATTTAGCAACGATTTTCTTCTCTACTGCTTGTTTAGCGATAGAAGCTGCACGTGTTAAGTCTTCGTAAGAAGAGTTAGTACAAGATCCGATTAGTCCCCACTCTACTTTTAATGGCCAATCATTCGCTCTAGCTTTCTCACCTAACTCACCTACTGGAGTAGCTAAGTCTGGAGTGAATGGTCCGTTTAAGTGTGGTTGTAATTTATCTAAATCGATTTCAATTACTTGATCGAAGTATTGCTCAGGATTTTCGTACACCTCAACATCACCAGTTAAGTATTCTTTAATTTCATTCGCAGCGTCAGCAACTTCTTCTCTTCCAGTTGCACGTAAGAAACGCTCCATAGACTCATCGTATCCGAACGTAGAAGTAGTTGCACCTACTTCTGCACCCATGTTACAGATGGTTCCTTTACCTGTACAAGATAGTTTTTTAGCTCCAGGACCAAAATATTCGATAATAGCACCTGTTCCACCTTTTACCGTTAAGATATCTGCTACTTTAAGAATAACATCTTTTGCAGAAGTCCATCCATTAATTTCTCCCGTAAGTTTAACACCGATTAGTTTTGGGAAACGTAATTCCCAAGGCATACCTGCCATTACATCTACTGCATCTGCACCACCTACACCAATCGCAACCATACCCAAACCACCAGCATTTACAGTGTGAGAATCGGTACCGATCATCATTCCTCCTGGAAATGCATAGTTTTCTAATACTACTTGGTGAATAATACCAGCACCTGGTTTCCAGAATCCAATTCCATACTTATTAGATACAGACTCAAGGAAGTTAAATACTTCACTACTTGTTTCGTTAGCACGTTCCAAGTCAGCTTTTGCACCTTGTTTTGCTTGAATCAAGTGGTCACAGTGTGCTGTAGTAGGAACTGCAACCTTATCTTTTCCTGCTTGCATAAACTGTAGCAATGCCATTTGTGCCGTAGCATCTTGCAACGCAATACGGTCTGGCGCAAAGTCTACATAATCCACACCACGTCCAAACTTCTTAGTAGGTGTACCATTCCATAGGTGTGAGTAAAGTATCTTTTCTGCAAGTGTAAGAGGCCCTCCTTTAAGCTCGCGCGCTTTATCAACACGCTCAGCCATATTAGAATAGACCTTCTTAATCATTTCGATATCAAATGCCATAGTATTATTTTTATTGATGTTTATTTTAATATTTTAGTGATACAAAATTACAAAATTAAATCACCATTTATAGGATATTAACCTAACGTCTAGTTTCACGTTCAAATTCGCAACAATAACCACTATTCACTAAATAAATTACTTGAAATGTCATTTTTGATAAAAAATAAATGATAATTTCATAATTTTAAGTCTGTATTATTGACAATTAATTTTATAGAATTGATTAGAAAGATTATAAATTAGCCTTGTATTTTAGGGTTTAAGATATTTTTAAAACATCTTAACTTTATAGAAAGGTTAAAAAGCTACAGATTTAATCCTTAGCTGAAATGTATTTTATAATGGTAATATAGAGATATATTATCCTACAATAAAGATTGTATGATTTCTTTCATACTCACTCCATCGGCTTCTGCTTTGTAGTTACGCAATAGTCTATGTTGTAGTACTTCTAGAACTATTGCACGTACATCTTCTTGATCCGGAGATAGTTTACCATTAAGCGCCGCTCGTGTTTTTGATGCTATAATAAGGTTTTGTGATGCTCTTGGCCCTGCC
>JAJYTI010000198.1 GCA_021793135.1 Bacteroidota bacterium | reverse complement strand
TGTGTTTGTATAGTTCTTCTAATTGTGTTTCGGAAATAGGCTCTTTTTTGATATCCTGCATTTTAAATTCCGAAGGTATATCTAAATTTTTTAAAATGCGTTTACATGTATCGCAAGTAGATAAGTAAAATACGGTTTGCATAAATATTTTATTTTAAATAATACGTTATAATAAAAGTTATATAAACAAAAAATAGCCAATCTATAAATAAGGAAGAAAGGCTATTTTAATATAGTAAATTATGTGTTGTAGACGAAGCAAATCGCTATTTTAATTCTCGATTTAAAAATGGCTGTACTTCTTTAATAGGAATTTTCAGTTCGATAGTTCCTTCGGCGTAAGGTGCGATATCATATGGGTTGTAAGTGAAAACCATATTGTTTTTATCAAACCCCATATCTTCGGGTAAAATGAAAACATCATCATCAAACCAAAATTTTTCTGATAAATCAGTTCCTTCAGGAAGATCGTATTCTTCACGGAATTTATTTTCTACAAAGCTTGTAAAGTTATCCATGTCATTTATCATTTGATCTATCCCAATAAACTCTCCTGTTTTAGGATCAAAATTAAGATAAGAAATGGCGCTATAACCGTGTGCGCCTCCCATATAATTATATGTCAATATTTTTATACTTAGAAGATTTTCAGATTGGTGAAAAACTTCTGATTCTATGGAAGTCTCATACTTTGCTGCCATATCTGGGTAACTATTTTTATCCTCTTGGTAAATAGAAATAAATCGTTTTACGCCCTCATCTATGGTATTTACATTTTGTACATTATCTTCATCTATAGTTAGTAGATGAACAAAACTTTCGTTGATAACTTGATTGATTTTATCGGCTATTCCTTCTGATTTGCTGTCATGACCCACTACTTCTGTTTTATTAATGGAAACATCTGCGCAGTCCGATTCACAGCCGTAATCTTTCTCAGTAGTTTTGACAGTTTTAAAAGAAATCTCTTTGGTGTCTTCGGCACACGAAGCCATAACAAAAAGAATTAAAAGGAACGAAAAAATAGTTTTGTAATGCATACGTTAATCTAATTAAGAGATTCTATCTTGATGAAGTAAAAATGTATCTTTACATACAAAAATAAGAAGGAAGGCATGTATTTTCTGTGAAACTTATATTAAATGTTTGATTAGTTTCTCAGGATACTTGTTGCTTGAATTAAATATAAATAAAAGAAAATGAAATTTAATACAAAAACAATACATGGAGGGCAAGAGCCTGATAAAGCATATGGTGCTGTTATGCAACCGATTTATCAAACAACTACTTATGCACAAAGCACCCCAGGAGGACACAAAGGATTTGAATACTCTAGAACACATAACCCTACACGATCTGCACTAGAACGCGCTTTTGCTAGTTTAGAAAATGGGGAATATGGACTAGCTTTTGGGAGTGGTTTAGCATCTATAGATGCAGTAATGAAGCTTTTAAAGCCAGGGGATGAGGTGATTTCTACCAATGATCTTTACGGAGGTACCTATCGTTTATTTAAACAGGTATTTGAGAAATTTGGAATTAAATTCCATTTCATAGGAATGGAGAATGCAGCAGATATAGAGCAATATGTAAATCAAAATACTAAATTGATATGGGTAGAGACACCAACCAATCCTATGTTACATATCATAGATATCCAGGCAATAGCAGAAGTGTCTAAAAAGCATAATGTATTGCTTGCTGTAGACAATACCTTTGCTACCCCATATTTACAACGTCCATTAGATTTAGGAGCGGACATTGTAATGCATAGTGCAACAAAATATCTTGGAGGACATAGTGATGTTGTAATGGGAGCATTAGTTGTTAAGGATAAAGAACTAGCAGATAAGTTATATTTTATCCAAAATGCAAGTGGCGCTGTATGTGGTCCACAAGATAGCTTTTTAATGTTGCGTGGAATTAAAACTTTACATGTTCGTATGCAACGTCATTGTGAGAATGGTAAAAAAGTAGCAGAATATTTAGCAAAGCATCCTAAAGTTGAAAAGGTATATTGGCCAGGATTTGAAGATCATCCGAATCATGAAGTAGCAAAAAAACAGATGAGAGATTTTGGAGGAATGCTTTCATTTACTACTAAAAATAATGACTATTCGGAAGCTATTAAAATTGTAGAACGACTTCAGATTTTTACTTTAGCCGAAAGTTTAGGAGGAGTGGAAAGTTTGGCTGGACACCCAGCAAGTATGACACATGCTAGTATTCCTAAGGAAGAACGTGAAAAAACAGGAGTAGTAGATTCTTTAATCCGTTTAAGTATAGGAATAGAAGATATCGAAGATATTATAGCAGATTTAGAGCAAGCTATAGGTTAATATCCTGTAAATAATAGAATTATGAAAGGCGATAATTATCTTATATTATCGCCTTCGTTATATTTGTATTTTATAATTACAAACTAAAAAAGAGCCTGATATTCTAAAAAAGATATTACTTTGTAATTGGGTTAATTAGCAACTGTTTTCTATGAAAAGCTTACGCATCACTATATTATTTTTTTTGTTGCCATTTTTTGTTTTTGCACAAGATGTATCTACAGGTTGGGAACCTCATTTCTCTTATGCACATATAACCGACATTGTACTTAAAGACAACTTGGTTTATGCTACCAGTGAAAATGCTATTTTCTCTTATGATATTAATACAGGAGAGATGGAGACAATTACCACTGTAGAGGGTTTAGAAGGCGGAAATATTACAAGCTTAGGCTATGATGAGATTAGACATCAATTAATGATAGGATATGAAACCGGCTTGTTGCAAATAATAGAATTGGACGAAATTAAAGTTCATACCTTTATAGATATATTAGAAAAGCATTCTATACAAGCCAATAAAAAAAGAGTAAATCATATAAAAGTGGTGGGCAACTTTGCTTATTTGAGTACAGATTACGGAATAAGTGTTTTCAATTTATCTAGGAAAGAGTTTGGTGACACTTATTATATAGGATATTTAGGGTCACATTTAGAAGTAAAGCAGACAGAAGTCTTTGGCAATCATATATACGCAGCAACTCCAGGGGGTATTAAACGAGCCATAGCATCCAATCCCAATCTAATCGATTCAGGACATTGGTATACAAGACAAGCAGGAAATTACAAAAAAATACAGGCTGTAGGAGATGAATTGTATGCATGGAAAGAAACAAACGAAATTCAACGTTTGGAAAACGATGAATTTGTAACCATACATACCAATAGTCAAGAAGTAATAGATATGCGTGCTACAAATAGTAACTTAGTTGTAACTAGTTTGAATCATGCAACAGCATATTCTGCTGATTTTCAATATGAATCGGAAATTGTTACAGGTGATTATCTTACAAACTTTACTGTAGGTTTGGCTGAAGAAGGTATTTTCTTTGTAGGAACCGAATTGGCAGGGATTTTATACAATAGTTTTTCAGGTGGTATCCCGTTGCAAATCTTACCAGAAGGCCCATTGCATAATGATGTGTTTACAGTAGACGCTTATAATAATGAAGTTTGGGTGGGATATGGTGATGTGACTTTTGGTTATAATCCATATCCATTGAATGAGAGTGGGATAAGCAAGTTTTATGATGAGCATTGGCATAATATTCCTTATCAAAATATATTTGATGCAAATGATTTAGTTAAAGTTAAAGTCAATAGAAAAAATCCATCCGAAGTGTATTTTACTTCCTATCAAAAAGGATTATTAAAAGTAAAAGATGATGTTCCTGTAAAACTATTTGATCAGAGTAATAGTCCGTTGGAGTATGGAAGAGGAGGTACTGCTAGCTACGGAATTCGTTTGTATGGATTGGATTTTGATTCTCAAGAAAATTTGTGGTTTGTACAGTCTGGAATTCGTCATGGATTACTTCGCATGTCTCCTTCAGGAAGTATAACCAAGATTGATTTAGATGGTGTGATTCCTCATGATAGAGAGTTAGCATTAACCGATTTAGTAG
>JAJYTI010000197.1 GCA_021793135.1 Bacteroidota bacterium | reverse complement strand
AAATATACAGGTGGAACAATGAGTAAAATATTAAAGTAGTGCCAAAAAAATAAGCACATACAAGTAAACTACTGATATACAAATCATCACCTAAAAAATAAGTGCTAAATTATAATACTAAAGTATCATTAAACAATAGTATTTAAAATTCAATCTAATATTTGGAGTGCATAGATTGATATAAGCATAAGATTTTTTGAAAAGTCGATACTATAAATAAGAATAGAAAAAGCTATTCACTACCTTATTTTGTTATGTATAAAATCTAGTAAGTTAAATTTAGGTATTCCATCACTTTTCGATTTTGCACTTAACCAGAATTATGGACTAAGCTAGCACATTCGCAAAAGAAAAGAATCTCAAGGTTACAAATATGGTTCGATAGAATTAATTAAATCATCCAATAATGATCAATTAAACGGTCAACGCTATTTAAAGAAGTTGATGAGGGTTTTTTAGGGAATAGCGTGAATTTTCATACGTTGATAGGCATTATCGCAAATAAAATTTAAATAGTAATTTTACTTTATTATTTAAAATTGTAGGGAATCTATGATTTAAACTCTATCCTAGTGAAATTTTTGAATCAAGTCTATTATGCTACTCCAATCAAGATTATTTTTAAAATAAGTAGATTCTTTCTTACTCTGGTTGTAAGAAATTAAGATCGGTATTATCTAATTTATCTCCTCCTTTAGTTTTTATTTCTGAAGGTAAGTAGCCAGTAAAATTCTTGAAATGTTTATTAAAAGTGCTCCTTGAACAATAGCCACAATCATAGGCTATAGAATCCCATGTAAAATTGGTGGATCTTGCTGCAATAGTAATGGCATATTCTACCCTATACTTAGCGAGCAGATTATAAAAGTTCATCCCAAAATAGTTAATAAAGCAAACAGAAAGATGGTGTTTTGGGATGTCCAGTGCTTTGGATAATTTCTGTAAGTTAAAGTTAATATTTAAAAAATCCTTTGAACTATTGAAAAACACTTCTACTCTTTGTCCATATTCTGTAACAGTTTCGCGAGTAAGTCCATATGCAAGCTCGGATTCTGATTCGATTTTCTCAATGTTTTTAGATGTATTTTCTTTTCGTCTATCTATATAGAAAAGATGAACTACTGTTAGAATAAATGCTCCAAGAATTATAGCATAAATCACACTCATAGGCTCTATCACCAAATCTATCACATATCCCAATCGTAACATTAGAATAATAATAAAAAGAGCACCAGTAAGTATAGAGGTTAGAAGCAACTGCCGGACCAGGAATTTCCTTTGGTATGAGATTTCTTTTATTTTTAATATTTTCGATATATAAACACTATACCCTACTACCGATAAAACAGAACTTGTATTATAAGTCAATAAATAAGCATTCAAAGGAGTTTTAGAGCTCGGCATATATTCTCCAGTATAAATTTGAAATCCAAGGAAAAATAAGAATGGAAAAGAATGAACAACGGCTTGAGTAGGTGTAAAATGATCCGACACCATCAATAACATTAAAGGTCCGAGAAGAACCGCAATCGGTAATCTAGTTTTAAAAAGCACCAAAACTAAATATATTGCCAATAAGACAGATATTAACACAACATCTGCATTGCTTTTTAATCTAATTTTCTTATTGGTATGAGGCATATAATTACTAATAAAAATTTATAAAAACTTTTATTTGGTATATATTACTCTTCAGTTTTCATACTTATATTTCGTGCAAATACCTTTCTATTTCCAGTAGTAGAAAGAAAATTACAGCTAAATAAAATTCGCTATATTTTCTTTAAACTCGAACAAATAAAGATATTGTTTAAGCAATAAATTAGATTGAAAAGTAACATTATACCATATATATGAGTTTTTGACTATTTTAAATTTAAAGAAAAACACTAACAATATCAAAAAAAAGTAAAATATTTTAGCAACAATTTTATTTTCAGAATAGCTTTAATCATATTAACTACTGCCTAGGCTTTGATAATAAGGCAACTACTGATCTATGAACTAGATTATCTTTTATGGGTAGGTTTTTGATACTTCAAAAGTTAAGCACTATTCCCAGCATAGCATAAAAAAAGCGTTGGAATATTCCAACGCTTTTTATTCTCTATATTATATAGTAAACTACTTTACCTCTTCGAAATCAACATCTTCAACGTCACCCCCTTCATTACCTGTATCGGTGGTGCTTCCTTGATCTTGTGTAGGTCCAGCGTTAGCTTGTTGTTGCTCTGCTTGAGCCTTATACATTTCTTCGGATGCTACTTTCCACGCTTCATTAATTTTATCTAATGCTGGTTGAATTTGGTTAACATCTTGACTTTCATGTGCTTTCTTTAATTCTTCAAGTGCACTTTCGATAGGTTGTTTTTTATCAGCTGATAGTTTATCTCCGAACTCTTTGAGTTGCTTTTCGGTTTGGAATATCATTCCATCGGCTTCATTAATTTTATCGATTGCTTCTTTTTTCTGTTTGTCAGCTTCAGCATTTGCTTCTGCTTCTTGTTTCATTTTCTGAATTTCTTCTTCTGACAATCCACTTGAAGCTTCTATACGAATATCTTGTGTTTTGTTAGTAGCTTTGTCTGTAGCACTAACTTTAATGATTCCGTTTGCATCAATATCAAAAGTCACTTCAATTTGTGGAACTCCTCTTTGTGCTGGTGGAATACCATCTAAATGAAATCTCCCAATGGTTTTATTATCATTTGCCATAGGTCTTTCTCCTTGTAAAACATGGATTTCTACGCTTGGCTGATTATCTGCAGCGGTAGAGAAAACTTGAGACTTCTTGGTAGGGATTGTAGTATTGGCTTCAATAAGTTTAGTCATTACTCCTCCCATAGTTTCAATTCCTAATGATAATGGTGTGACATCCAACAATAATACATCCTTTACATCCCCTGAAAGAACTCCACCTTGAATAGAGGCTCCTACTGCTACTACTTCGTCTGGATTAACTCCTTTACTTGGTGCTTTTCCAAAGTATTTTTCCACGGCTTGTTGTACTGCAGGGATACGAGTTGACCCTCCAACCAAGATGACCTCATCAATATCACTAACAGACAATCCTGCAGCTTTCATAGCACTCTCACACGGTACAATTGTACGGCTCACTAAATCATCTATCAATTGCTCAAACTTTGATTTAGTCAATGTCTTAACCAAGTGTTTAGGACCGCTAGCGGTAGCTGTAATATAAGGTAAATTAATCTCGGTCTGTGAAGCAGACGAAAGTTCGATCTTTGCTTTTTCAGCAGCTTCTTTAAGACGTTGCAATGCCATAGGATCTTTTCTTAAATCCATATCTTCTTCTGCCTTAAATTCGTCAGCTAACCAATCTATTATTTTTTTATCAACATCGTCTCCACCTAAACGGGTATCACCATCAGTAGCCAACACTTCGAATACGCCATCTCCTAACTCTAGGATAGACACATCATGAGTTCCGCCTCCAAAATCAAAGACTACAATTTTCTGATCTTGGGCTTTTTTGTCCAATCCATATGCAAGAGCTGCTGCAGTAGGTTCGTTAATAATTCTTCTTACTTTTAAACCAGCAATCTCTCCCGCTTCTTTAGTAGCTTGTCTTTGACTGTCGTTAAAATAAGCTGGGACTGTAATAACAGCTTCACTTACCTCTTGTCCTAAAAAATCTTCTGCTGTTTTCTTCATTTTTTGAAGAATCATCGCACTCAATTCTTGAGGTGTGTATAATCGTCCATCAATGTCTACTCTTGGGGTATCATTATCACCTTTTACCACTTTATAAGAAGAGTTTTCTACTTCTTTTTGTGATTCCGAGAACTTATTCCCCATGAACCGCTTTATCGAGGAAATTGTTTTAATTGGGTTGGTAACCGCTTGTCTTTTTGCAGGATCTCCAACTGTGATTTCTCCACCATCTAAAAATGCGATAACTGAAGGAGTAGTACGTTTTCCTTCTGCGTTAGCTATAACAGTTGGTTCACTACCTTCCATTACAGCAACACACGAGTTGGTAGTTCCTAAGTCTATTCCAATAATCT
>JAJYTI010000196.1 GCA_021793135.1 Bacteroidota bacterium | reverse complement strand
ACTTACTGGAAGTTTGTTACGGAATTCCCAGTAACAATAACTGGTAAAGTTCGTAAAGTAGAAATGCGTAAAATGGCGGTAGAAGAATTAGGATTATAAATGCGATAAAAAAAATCCTGCTCTTATAATCGAGCAGGATTTTTAATTTAATAGCTTTTAAGCTTGGTTTTACGAAGCTTTATCTAACGTAGCCATTACCCATAGATTTCTGCAGTTTTTCTGCCGCATATTGTTTGGTTACTACTAATTTATCTTCTTCTGTGCTTGGCATTTCAAACATGGCATCGGTTAGTACCGCTTCGCAAAGTGATCGTAAACCACGAGCTCCTAGTTTGTATTCCATAGCTTGCTCCACTATATAATCTAAAGCTTCATCTTCTATAATAAGTTCCACTCCATCCATTTCAAACAATTTTTGATATTGTTTTACTATGGCATTTTTCGGATTTACCAAGATAGAGCGCAATGTTTTTTTATCCAATGGATTCATGTAAGTCAATACTGGTAAACGACCTATAATTTCGGGAATAAGCCCAAAATCTCTTAAATCTCTTGGAATAACATATTGCAATAAGTTTTCCTTATCTACCGACTCTCCTTTCTGAAGTGCACTAAAGCCAATGGATTGCATATTTAAACGTTTAGAAATATGTCTTTCAATACCGTCAAATGCACCACCAGCTATAAATAAAATATTCTCTGTATTTACCTCTACAAATTTCTGATCTGGATGCTTTCTTCCTCCTTTTGGCGGAACATTTACTACCGTACCTTCAAGAAGCTTTAATAGTGCTTGCTGCACCCCTTCTCCACTTACATCACGTGTAATAGATGGGTTGTCGCTTTTACGTGCAATCTTGTCTATCTCATCAATAAATACAATTCCACGTTCGGCTTTTTCCACATCATAATCTGCAGCTTGAAGTAATCGAGATAAAATTCCTTCTACATCCTCACCTACATAACCCGCTTCCGTAAGTACCGTAGCATCTACTATAGCTATAGGCACATTAAGCATCCTTGCAATAGTTTTAGCTACTAATGTTTTTCCAGTTCCAGTTTGTCCAACTAAAACGATATTACTTTTTTGTATTTCTATATCGTCTTCGTCATCCAATGGTTGTAGCAAACGCTTGTAATGGTTATACACTGCTACAGAAAGCACTCTCTTTGCAGCATCCTGCCCTATAACGTATTCATCTAAGAAAGCTTTAATCTCTTTAGGTTTGTGTAATAAAACCGAATCGCTAAGCTCACTTTCACTAGGCTTAATAACCTCTTCCAATACAATACCATGTGCTTGCTCGATACATCTATCACAGATGTGTGCATCTAAGCCAGCTATAAGCAAATTGGTTTCGGCCTTTTTACGCCCACAAAAGGAACATGCCACATTATTCTTTGTCATGTTTTATTTTTTGATTTTCTACTGCTTGTACTTTTCGCTATGAACTTATCCGCGAACAAGTACCTCATCAATCATTCCGTACTCTTTTGCTTTATCGGCTTTCATCCAATAATCACGATCACTATCTTCATGGACTTTCTCATAAGATTGTCCAGAGTGCTTAGAAATGATGTTATATAATTCCTCTTTAAGCGTTAGAATTTCTCTTGCAGTAATTTCGATATCACTCGCTTGTCCTTGTGCACCACCCAATGGCTGATGAATCATTACACGAGAGTGAGTAAGTCCACTACGCTTACCTTTTTGTCCAGCACATAGCAATACTGCAGCCATAGAAGCAGCCATTCCAGTACAGATAGTAGCTACATCTGGCTTTATAAACTGCATAGTATCGTAAATACCTAGTCCAGCATATACACCTCCACCTGGAGAGTTAATATATATCTGAATATCTTTATTTGCGTCGGTGCTTTCTAAAAATAATAATTGTGCTTGTACAATATTTGCAACTTGATCGTTAATTGCTGTTCCTAAAAAGATAATTCTATCCATCATCAATCTAGAAAATACATCCATTGCTACAGCGTTCATTTGACGCTCTTCTATAATGTTTGGAGTAAGACCAACAGGACTCATGTGGCTAACGATTTTATCGTAGTACATGCTGTTTATACCCTGATCTTTTATAGCAAAATTTTTGAATTCTTTACCGTAATCCATCCTACTAATTTTATTGTTATGAAATGTGTTTTATGAAAGATACCTGTTGTAGTTCATCTTGATCAACTGGTAGTTGCAGCATGAATTTACAACAGGTACCTAAAAAAGTCTCCCTAAAGATACGGTTTTCTTGGTATGTTATTAAGCTTCGTAAGCTTCTTTAACAAACTCTTCAAAGTTTACCTCTTTTACTTTAAGGTTTGCCTTTTCTTTAAAGAAGTCCAATAGTTTCTTAGTTACCAATTGCTGGTGGATACGTTGCAATTCTTCTTCATTGCTTAGAATACGCATAACTATTGGGTCTAAATCTTCTTTTTTAGGATTAGTTTGTCCGAACTGCGCCATTTGCATTTTCACCATTTCTCCAGCAAACTCTTTAAGCTCTTCAAAATCTGGAGACAACTTATTTTCTCTAGTTAAGTAACCTTCGATTAATTGGTAACGCAATCCTTTCTCAGAACGATTAAACTCTTCCACAGCCTCTTCGTCTGTCATTTTATCTTCGGCATTTGCTTGAATCCAACGTTGTAAGAATTCTTCTGGCAAATCGAATTTAGTATTTTCAATTAGACCTTCTACAACATCGTCTAAAAGCTTTTGATCGCTTTGTTGTGCAAACTGCTTTTGACCATCTTCTTTAATTTTTTCGATTAGCTCTTCTTCAGATTTAACAACATCTTTTCCGAAGATTTTATCAAATAGATCTTGATCTAATGCTGCAAGTTCTCTTGTATTGATTTCGTCGATAACAAAAGTTACATCTGTATCTAATGTGTCGGCAATTTCGTCAGAGACACCAAGGTAACGTATTGCTGCACTCTTACCATCTTTGAAAAGGTTCTTAGTTTTTAAAGTTACGCTATCACCCACTTTTTTACCTACTAGTTTGGTAATATCTCCTTTACGTTTAAACTCATCTAAAGAAATGGTTGCTTCTTGATCAATATCTGCTTCTTCCGACTCAAAACTTCCTGTGATTTCATCCCCTTCTTCTACTTGATCTTTTGCAACTAGCTTTCCATATTGTTTACGGATGTGCTCTACTTGCTTTTCTGCCATTTCATCGCTTACTACGATATTATAATGCGTTACGTCAAGTTTATCTAAATCTACATCAAATTTAGGAGCTAATCCTAATTCGAATTCTAGAGTAAAGTCTTTTGAATTCCAATCAATATTTTCTTGATTTACAGGAAGTGGTTGTCCTAATAACTCTAGTTTTTCTTCTGTTAAGTAGTCATTTAGCGACTTCTGTACTAGTTTATTCACTTCGTCCAGCATTACAGACTGCCCGTATTGCTTTTTAATCATTCCCATAGGAACGTGTCCTTTTCTAAACCCAGGAACATTGGCTGTTTTTCTATAGTCTTTTAAGATTCTATCTACCGTACCGGCATAATCTTCTTCTGAAATCTGCACGGTTAAAATAGCATTTAAGCTGTCGATGTCTTTTCTAGTAATATTCATGTTTCTAATGTGTTTCTGCTAAAAATAGAAGTGCAAAAATACATTTTTTTAGTTAACTCAACAAGCCTAGTATCATCTATTTAGTTTGATATAGATTGCACACCTACTATCTGATACAAAGCAGATTGTAAGATAGATAGCAAAATACTGAACAGTAATGCCCACCAAATATTATCTACCGTAAATCCAGACACAAAATAGGCCGTCATTAAGATTATAATAGCATTAACAATAAATAAGAACAATCCCATAGTAAGAATAGTAATGGGCAAGGTAAAAAACACCAGAATAGGTCGTACGATAAACTGAAGCAATGCTAAAACTATCGCTACAATAATCGCTGTTCCAAACTTCTCTACATGCACTCCTTTAAGTATATAAGGCAATAGATAAACTGCCACTGCAGTTAATAACAAACGAATAACTCCACTCATAATA
>JAJYTI010000195.1 GCA_021793135.1 Bacteroidota bacterium | reverse complement strand
AATAGTTAAAAAGTTCTAACTATCTAAAAATATGGTTAAAAAACATAATTATCATTTAAATTCAAATAAACTGTAGATAAAACAATTATATTTGCATTTTGATATTTATTAGTCAATTAGTTAGTAATTTTAAAAACCAATCATAATGAGAAAAACTATTACTGCTTTAGCGTTAATGCTTGGTGTTACATCTGCAATAAACGCACAAGAATTACCTCCAAATCCGGAACCAGGTAAGTGCTATGTAAAATGTATCACAAAAGATGAGTTCAAGGAAGAAGAAGTACGTATTCAAGTTAAACCTGAATATACTGTATTAAAGGTAGAGCCTGCAGTTTATGAAGAAGTAACAGAAGAAGTGCTTGTAAAAGAAGCTAGTGAAGAACTAGTGTACGTGCCAGCTGTTTATGAAACAGTAGAAGTTCCTTACGTACAAAAAGAAAAAGGAAACGAACTAGAAGTTGTTCCAGCGGCATTTGGTGAAGATTCTGAAACAATCGAAATTTTACCAAAAACTGCAGGATGGGAGTATCAATTATTAGAAGATTGTCCTTCAGTAAACGCTGAAGATTGTATGACAGCTTGTTTCGTTGAGTATCCAGCAGAGTATAAAGTAGTACCACAAGTTACTTTAGAGAAAGATGCTCATACTAATGAGAAAGATATTCCAGAAGTTCCAGCTACATATAAAAAGCAAGTTGTAAAAGAGCCTGCTAGAATGGATAAAGTGGAAATCCCAGCAGAATATGCTACTATTACAAAACAAGTTTTAGTTACTCCTGCAAGAACTGTTGAGGAAACTATTCCAGCAGAATACACTACTGTTACTAAGAAAGTACTTGTAAAAGAAGGTGGTATGACTGTTTGGGAAGAAGTAGATTGTGAGTACTTAACTAACACAATTCTACCTATCTATTATAACTTAGATAGCGCTTCATTAACAGAAGATTCTAAGAGAGTAATTGACGAAATGTTATTACCTCAATTATTAGGTAAACACACAAGCGTAGAGATTATGTCGCACACTGACTCTCGTGGTTCTGCTAGCTACAACCAAGCTTTATCACAGCAAAGAGCACAGTCTGTTGTTGATTACCTAGCTTCTAAAGGTATTGAGCGTTCAAGACTTAAAGCTACAGGATACGGTGAAACACGTCTAGTAAACAGATGTGCAGATGGTGTAGATTGTACTGATGAAGAACACAGACAAAACCGTCGTACTGAATTTAGAATTTTAGGAGGAAACTAAAATCTCTAAAAGATAAATATAGAAAAAGCCACTTCAAACGAAGTGGCTTTTTTGCTTTCTATGGGTTATATTTTCAATATTATTAAATACATTAATATAATCAATACATGGTAAGCAATAGAGTATTATTAGGTGTGTTTTGCAATTTTCATAAAATAGAGTTCATGCTCTCGATAAATAAAAGTTTGCGATAGGGTATAATAAGAAGTAAGATTAGGAGAAGTAGAATAGTAGTTTAAGCAGAATAAATGAAAATCCCACGATACTAGTAATTATAAAGTATTGTGGGATTCTTATTTGTAAGTAAGGTTTGTATTACTAATTAATTATCTTGTATCGTATATACGGGATAAGATCCTTTTTGTTTTCTAGGTTGTATTCCTAATCTTTCTAGATTTCCATGCATTAAGTCTTTAAACTCGTAATGAACCTCCCAATCATAAACATTATCTGGCAAGTTGTCTTTGTTATCTAGAACAATCGGTTGATCGATTAGGTTAGATAGTCGGTACACAAAGGTTTCGTATGTAATATTATCTGCTTTCAAATCACTATCGCTGATAATAAATGCAGGTCGTTCTTCAGTTCCCCAGTCCAAACTATTTTTGTCCCAGAAGTTTTTGTCTCCATTATCTAATGTGAAACGATAGATTTCTCCAATTTCAGAATCTGTAGTGTATTTTAATCCCTCTTTAGCCAATAACTCTTGTGCAATTTCCTGTTTAGTTGCTTTTTTCTGCTTGTCTTGTAGAATGATATTATAGGTTTTGTTTACAAATACATCCGATTTTATTTGTTTTTGATTGGCACCTAATAAATATCCAACAACTTGCTCTAGGTTACCATTTATAACAGTAAAATCTTCATTCTTTCTTATAGAGATAGAACCTTCTTCGTATGGCTCATCAGAAGAAGAGATGCTATAATCGGTTATATTATACTTGATAGGAATATAATAATCATCATCCGATTTTTTATTCGGGCTTGGATTATTGTATTTGATGAAGTCGTTTATAGCAATTTTGGATTTGTGTTTTCTCAGAAACTTTTCCACCATATGATCTTTTAAATTGGCAGGATTACCACGCCAAACTACTTCTCCTTTGGCATTGAAAAGGATTCCTTCGGGCATAGCTCGAATCTGAAACTCGTTAAAGTTTTTTCTATTGTCATCGATACTCACCGCTAGTTTAGTAGGGTGGACATCCAAGAACTTAAAAATTTCATCTTCACTTTGATATGCAAGAGAAACTATATATAGCTCTTCTGGAAACTGTTCTTGCAATACGTTAAGGTACTTCGCTACGGTAATGCAAGGAGCACAATAGGTGGCCCAAAAATCAATAAGAAATAATTGTTTATCGTTTGCGTTTGCCGATTGCGAATATTCTGCACGTCTTCCAAAAGAAAGCTGACTATAGCCCACATGAGAGAACATAAGCAAGGCTACTAGTGCTATAATTTTTTTCATTGTATTGTATAATAGCTTTAAATAATAACTTTTAAAAATACAATATTTTAAATACGGAGAAGAAAATACTGCTATTAATAATTAGTTAAACCAAACTGCTGTTTAGTTACATACAGTGCATAGGCTCTTTGATAAACACTCTGTTATAAAGGTACTTATTATTGGATGTAGAATACCAGATAAATTAATCTCTCTCCAAGTATTGGCTTGGAGAGAGATTTGTTTCAATTACTTATTTCCTAAAAGAAGGATTTCATTGCAGACCACTTCGGTAGTATATCTTTTGTTTCCTTCTTTGTCTTCCCAACTTCTTGTAGTTAGTTTCCCGTCTATGGCTACTTCTTTTCCTTTGGTAACATACTCTTCGATAATCTCTGCGGTTTTATTCCAAGCTACTACGCTATGCCATTCGGTTTTTGTTACACGTTCGCCTTTGTCGTTTTTATACATCTCATTAGTGGCGATACTTAATCTTACTAATTTGCTCCCTGAATCTAGGATTTGTACTTCAGGATCATTTCCTACGTGTCCAATCAATTGTACTCTGTTTCTTAAATTACTCATGATACTATTCTTTTAATGGTTTAACAATTGAGTCTATTCATCTCTCCGATGAACATTACAAAGTAGCAAAGAATGTTTGTTATTATTCGGTAGTTATTCGTTTAAAGTCGTTTGTATTCATTTAAAAACGAGTAAAAATGAATATAATATTGATTGACAGTAAGTTGAGGTAATGTTAATGAAGTTGTTAAAAGTTGCGTATATTTACATGTTGTACACAAGCTGAAGAAAGCCACCGCACAAACAGCACATTTGGTTTTTGCCAGCACACAATCCAACGCTAAAAAACCAAAAGAGCTGTTTCTTGCCTTCACTCACTAACGGAAATACAACGAACATTTTCACTACATTTCAGCGAATTATTATTAAATTGCATCTTAATAATAAAAAAGGTTTAAAATGAACCGAATAAAAGAAGTTCTAAAAGAAAGAGGAATCTCTCAAACTTGGCTTGCAGACCAAACGGACAAAAGTTATACGACTATTAATGAGTATGCAAGAAACAAAAGGCAACCAAGCTTAGAAGATTTATACAAAATTGCTAAAATCTTAAATGTAGAAGCAAAAGAATTATTAGTGCCATTAAAAGAATTGAATTGAGGACAGACATTGACATACTAGAAAATGAAATATTAGAGAAATATCCAGAGGTTTTGGATATTCTTCTACGTGACCAAACAACTCAAAAAAACATTATTTGGGCAACAAAGAATTATGAAAATTTAGGCGAACACTATTTAGAAAACAATCCCATTAAAGCTG
>JAJYTI010000194.1 GCA_021793135.1 Bacteroidota bacterium | reverse complement strand
TTAAGAGGGAGGTGAATTTGAGCGATTTACCGGCAAAGGACACAGGAAATAGGACGGAAGCTACTATGACAATTTCAACTAAAAACTTGACATGCTCGAGTTTGACAGATGGATAACTGAAAATAATTTAGAGTTAGGGTTTGAAGCGTTATATGAGAAAATCTATAACTTTAACCAACCCAAATTTACGAAAGAACAACTACTTAAGATACAAAAAGATTTAATGCCAGGCACTATATTTGCCAAAGAATAAAAGACAGATGCATCTGTCAATCTACCCTCCCCCCTCTTCTTATGTCTTATACTTTTTTACAATAATCTAATTTACTACGTTCCTCAGCCGGAGTGAAGAAGTATAAAAAGCATACCCAAAAGCAATTTCTTATACTGTAGATGGTTCAAGGAATCAGTCCAAAAAAATTGCCATCGCCAGGTTCGATGCTTACTGTTTAAACAGTTTAAAGTATATGGATGGGTTATTACTACAATCACTATCAAATGGGAGGTTCACTATGCAATACTATAGAACAAAGGAAGACATATCGAAACTTGCGACAGAATTCCAGTCTGAGTTTTCGCACAGATCCGAGATTACAAAGTTTAATCTTAAAAAACATAATATGCTTGAATTATTAGGTAGCTTTACCTCTGTCACGAAAGAGAGCGTTTGGCTTAACAATGGAAATGGAGGCAAAGACAATCAATTCAAAGTATCAGAAGATATGATGGATTATCTTGTAAGTTCGGGGATATATCGAGATGCTGTCCAGCAGCATGATGCGATAAAAATATTTGGATATATACGTGGAGGTAAAATTATCGATATTGTTGGTCTTAATCTTACAAATCTCATTGACCCGCATGATCTTAAAAAGTTGTGATTAAAAAATAGAGCGCTTTTATACGAACTTTAAATACTTCTCTCACGCCACCTCTTCCCTGATCTTCGGCATATCCCTCATAATCATCCCTGTATTCGTATCAAAGATGAGCTACCTCCTTCATGAAAGGGAGACTATAACATCTTTGCCGGAAGCTGTACTTTTCGGTTAGATTTTACATGACTCGATTCGGTTGATTGAAATCGTTTGATAAAAGAGTATACTTCATACTACGTCGACAGAGCTTGAGCAGGCGTTTATACAAAAGGAGAATAAGATGAAAAAAAAGAAAAGAGAAAGTGGATATAACACAAATTTGGCTTCAGAATTTTATGTCATGTCTATGTTGCATAGAAAGGGTTTTAATGCCGTATTGACATTAGGAAATAAAAAATCAGTAGATATAGTTATATATAAACATGGGAAAGTTATAACGTTAGATGTAAAAGGATTAATAAAGAAAAATAGCAGTTTTCCGATGGATAATTTTCATGAAATGGAAAAACATTTTTATGTATTTGTTTCTTTTGAAGATATAAAAGATGCTGAAAGTTTACCAGAGGTATATGTAGTTCCCTCTCAATCTATAAAATCTATGCTTTATAAAAATCCTAAAGGAAATAGAAAAGTAATTCAATTGCGTAAATTAAGCAACTTTGGAAATGAGTATAAAAATAGATGGGATAAAATCAGTATATGAATTTTTCCTCAAATTTGCGGGAAGGGGGCAAATAAATGAATAAAGTATTTATAGTAAACTTTATGATTTTGTTTTCTGTAGTGTCGTTTACACAGTCTTATGCAGGAGAATATGATAGTATAACTCAAAAGCAGAATAAGGAAGAAAATAGAGAAAAGACAGAGCAGCACAATAAAGCTAAAGGAATGTCTGCACTTATTTCTGACCAGTCTCAACTCTTTGATATCGTTGTTTCGACTATAAAGGAAATGGAAAAACATGGTGTGAAATTTGGTAAGAATAGGGATGATATGTTTGATATGATAGTACAAGACGCAGATATTAAGATTATAAAAACCGGTTTGGGTGGAAAGGTTGTTATGTTTAAGAGAGGGTCTGCAGGTACTGTAGAGGCTTATAGGAATCAAGGGAGGGTGTTTATTCGTGCTTACACTTATGTAAGTGGCCCTATAGAAATATCTATAAGCTTAGCGGAAAAAGATGAATTATATTCGGGTAAGTATGAGATTATGATAAATGGTCGGTTGTTGAATAATGGGGAGATTGCATGTGATAAAATTGAATGCTCAACAGACGACAGAATTTGTGTGAAAGCCCATCGTAAAGATATTAAAGACTGTATTATAAATTTGGTAAAGAAAAGTGCAGAATAAAACTACTATTAAACAAATATAAAAACCTATATGGATGAAGTTAAAATAGAAGAAGTTGTAAAAGGAATTGAGCAAAAGCTTCATGATAATTTAGAAAAGGGAAGACAAGGGGTCAGCCTTGACATTGGACATTTAATAAAATGAATTAAGTGGTGCGAGATCGAAGGGAAAGAAACGGGGCCGTGGCTACACATTGCACAATCCAAATGAAATAAGATACGAATTTAAATCATAACTCCACACGGTTTTATGTCCAGAATAGGGCAGGGAAGGATGGAAATAAACCTTATATATTCCGCACACTTCTGCGTCTCATGAGATGCAAATGGATAAAAATGAGAAGATAGTGCGACGATAAAATCTGCAAGTAAACTAATGGATTGCTTCGTCGCGGCGCCAAGGCGCCGCTCCTAGCAATGACAAGAGAAGATTATGAACCAGTCCGAAAGCATAGGAGGCATTATGGATATAGATAAGTCTTACGAAAGGAAGATCAACACCGTGGAAATAAAACCAAAGAACTGACCCCTATGCCCCTTGGAATATAAGGTTCTCTATTTATTTAACAAATTTTCTATCGTTTTAATTCCGATAATAATTAAAGTTATCTCAATGATAGTCTTAGGCACTATAAATAAGCTTCCTATATAACTAGCTCCTTCTTTAATCCTTACCTTTGTTAACAAGTAGTTTAATATCAATGCTGTGATTAATAATACTACTGATATTTCATACTTTGGTGGATTCTCAGCAAATGCATAGCCAATAGATAAAAAAATCATAAAAAATATAATCAATGCTAAAGAAATTGATATCAATACTCTTATTGTTTTCATTTCTTATCTCCTGAAAAGTTATTAATTCAAAAACCTACGGAATGCGAAATACAAGTTAACTTGCAAATGCATTGTATTCCTTTAATGAAGCGATAATATCTGTGTAATATATTATATGTTTAATTTTACTCTGTCCAGGATGGTATGCATCTATCCATAAACAATCGTTTGTTGTAATAATATCTCCATGTTTACCTCCAGTTTTATTTATATCTAATAGCTCTTTTAATAACCAAAGAGTATTTCCGCATATCACAATATTTGGAGACAAACATTGTAGTTGTTTAGAAATTAGCTCTTTAAATTCTTTCCATCTTTTTTGTAGTTCTTTATAATCATTGCGTGCCCCACCACCAAGCTTATTAACTTCAATAACTGCTATTGATTTTAAAATATCAACTAGTTCTTTAGCATCATTTGCCCATGTACCCCATTCCATTCCACCTTTAAGTATGCCATAAGAAGTTTTTACCACACACCCCATTGTTTTTTGCCACCCATTGGGATATTCACTAAAATCTTTATTACTAATCTTATTAAGATATCGTATCAAATCCTTTTCATCATCTGCTGCTTCTTTAAGAAGCCACAGAAGTCTCGGCTTACTCTTTATATATTTTTCCCAATCTACAGGCCCTTCTTTTATCAGAGTATTACTGTATTTTCTTTGCCATGCGTCGCATACTTTGTCATAAGCCTCTTTATTAACTATTTTATCCATCTCAAGAATTATTATTACTTTTTATCATGTTTATGGATAAGAACTTTCATTGTTACGGTAACGTAAACCCTTCCCCAGATAAAATTAGTATGTTTTACAGGGGCACTTATTATTGGTTCACTTACTGCATCAGCGCCTTCTTTACATGCTTTCTCTTTGAGATATTTTATAGAATAATCTTCAGAGCCAGTTGATTCAGTATGTGAGATGGTGTCTATTATATTGTAATTTTGAATATCTTTATTTTGAATAGAGCGTATAGTTTGGGCACATTTTTCAATTCGTTTTTGTTCTTCTT
>JAJYTI010000193.1 GCA_021793135.1 Bacteroidota bacterium | reverse complement strand
AAACTGGTTGTTGCTTTTTGAACTTGATAGTTTAAATACTCTTTAGTTTCATCTATAATTTCCCATTCTAAAGGCACTGAAACCTCTTCATAAATATAAATTTTATCAAAATTTCCAGACGCTGCGAACACCTCATCTTCTTGTCTATTTTTGTAAAACTGAACGTTTATATTGCTAGGCTTCGCAAGGCCAGTAAAATCCATGTTTCCACTTTTTAGTCTCTTGGTAACCTCAGCTTCTATTCTTTCTTTATTTACTGCATTAAAATTCATGAACACTCCATAATCTAAACCAGCAAAGAGATAAAGAGTTTCTGTTGTTTTCATATTTAAATTCAATGAATCTAAACTATATTTTGCTTCGTATTGAATTTCATAATCTGTTGTGTATTCTTGGGCAAAGGCACTTCCAATTACTAAAAGAAACGTGCTTAATATAAAATTCCTCATTTCTTATTTCTTATTTCTTGTTATAATTATTCCAACTCTATAGGATTGTTTTTCCTTTCTTTTTGTTTTCTATAATGTCTTCTTACTTCGGATTCACTCAATACATTTTCGTTATCATCTAACATCATAGCCCAGCCTTCACTAATACCTCGCAAAAACTCTGATTCTTCCGCATCTATTTGTTTAATTACTAACTTCCGGAATTCCTCTTTAGACACTTTATTATACTCTGGAATTATCCACACTTTGGACTTTTCTAACTTTTCTATGGATTGCATCTTAAAATGATAATGTTTCTTTTCATCATATAGTTCTACTATAAGACCTGGTAAACCATAAAAGATATATGGACCATCATTGAGGGGAATCTCCAATGTAAACCAAGCTATATAACTTCTTCCAGCAAAGTTAGTAGTTGCTTTTTGAACAGTATAACCGAGGAACTCTTTAGAATCCTCAGTTAAATTCCATTTTATTGGAATATTAGGTTCTAAATATCCATATTGTTTCTCTAACATTTCACGAGAAACATACACCTTATTCTCCTCTAAATTTTTATAATATGTATCTTCAAAATTAGTATCTTGTCCGCCAGCTTTATTCCAATCAACATATCCTTGTCCTGAAGCTTTTTGCAATTTCATATTCTTTTCAATTTCTTCTTGAAAAGCAATATTATGATTAGTATATACAGACTGTTTACTTCCAGAAAATAAGTATAAGAACTCGGATTGACTAGCATCTAAGTTTAAAGAATCTGCATGGTAAGTTAATTCATATTGCACCTTATAATCAGTGGTATATTCCTCTTGGGCAAAAAGAACACTAGCTATACATAAAAGCGCTATACTTAAAAGTGTTTTCATAGTTGCTAGCTAATTATATTACCAAATCTCTATTTGATTACTTCGTTTTTTGGCATTTTCTCTCGCGGTCTTTTCAATTTCTCTTTTTGTCACTTTGGTACCATCAGCTTCTGTAACTTCAAAACCGTCTGGCAATTTACTAGTAATAGAATATCCTGGATTCTCTAAATATTTCTTATACGCTTTAATAACTTGCTCTTTACTTACTTTGTTACTAATAGACTCTATTTCAACCTTATAAGGCTCTTTTAAATTAACCAAAGAAGCGAAATTAAATTGAAAATCTCCATTTATATCATATAACTCTAATATAAGCCCAGGTAATCCATGGAAGACATAAGGCCCATCATTAATAGGAATTTCTGTAGTAAACCAAGCTTCATAATCACGCCCTCCAAAACTGGTAATAGCTTTTTGAGCCTTGTATTTTCCTATTTCTTTTATTTCATCACTTATTTCCCATTCAATAGGAGTATTAGGCTCTTGATATACATATTCGTCGGTAAGTATTGTATAATTTACCCATACTTCTAAAGTTTTCCAATCCTTATACACTTTTGGCGTAAAATAGGAAACACTACTATTATTTGATAATGAGCTCCATAAGGATGAAGATCTACTTTTTATTGTTCTGAGGATCGAATCATTAAGAACATTAGCTTCACTAGCATAATAACTAACGGAAGAACCTGTGTACAATCGATGCACCTCATTTCTCACATCTTCTCGATTACTGCAATCTGGGATAAACTCTACCTCATATCGAATAAGATAATCTGCTTCTCCTTTTACTTGAGCTTGTATGTTTATTGCAATACTAAAAATTATTATAAAAATAAAGTTTCTCATAATTTCTATTAATATTTACAATGGTACACGCATCGTAATTAAAAACTGTCTAGGTCTTAACTTGAAATAGGATTCTGATTCGGTATATTCTCCCATAGATAAGTCACGATACATATCCTTATTAAAGATATTAATTATAGAAAACTCTACATCAATCTTCTTTTCTGAGAAAGTAAATCGGTACATAAAGTCACCAAAGAAATCTTCTTTGGATTCGGTACTTAACTTAGTTTGCATCCATTCTCCAGATAGACTTACTGTGTGTCCATCTGCAGGGTAGATGTAAAAACCTAAACTATGATTTTGTGATTTAACTGTTCTGCTATCACGCAATACACTCTTATTAACACGCTTGCTTAGACTTCCTGTATATTCGGTAGTAAACCAATGGGTAATATCACTACTAAGCTTTATACTATTAGTCCAAGTATTTCCTTTGTTTTTATAGAATAAATCATTTAAAAACATATCGCTTTCCGAGAATGAATATCTGGTATTATAGGTAAATGTGGTATTTATCTCTGAAATAAGCTTACTTACAGAACCACTTAGATTATGCGAATTACTTTTATTATCTCTCTCAATAGATTCTAAAACTGTGGATCCATCAGGTAAAGTCTGCATACTAGTTATTTGACTATTTTTACTTTCTGAGTAAGAATATCCAAATCTTGCAAACCAAGTAGTTAATGGGTTTCTATATTCTATATTCCATGATCCTCTATAACTAGAAGAGCTAGAAATAGGTACATCTCTACGATTTAAACTTCTAAAATTGCTTAATAAAAATCCATAATAAAGATTATCCACAGGACCATAATTTTTGTTATATCCGCCATTAATAGAAGTTTGCCAATAGCTTGCAAATTTATATCGTGCCCATACATTTGGGTTAAGTGTAAATGGAGAATCGGATTTCTTAGTGCCACCAAGTTTATCTTCTATCTCATATTTGCTCCATTCAAACGGAAGACTTAATGTAATGTCTATATCTTCGGTTCTATAACTTGCATTCGTTTGAACAAACCCAGAAAATTGTCTCCATCGCATATCATTTTGATATTCTAAATCAGAAAACATTTCGTCATCTAGTATAAGATGCGAATCCATTGTTTGAGTAGAATAATTTAGTCCAGGACGGAGATTAAAGTTTATTTTCCCTAAAGACTTTGTAAAGGTTATCGAGTGGTTTGCAAAAAATCGTTTATGATATACTTTTTGTTCTAACTTTGCTATATCTTGATTGTCATTTAAAATATCTTCAAACACTCCAGGTGTAAGTGATAATTCTTGTGGAGATTCGTTATATCCAATATTGGAGTTGAAAGTAACTAATTGTTCACCTATTGGAAAAATACGCTCAAAATTATTGCTAATATTCGTAAACGGATTGTGCAAACGATGTTCTTGAGGCTCTTGATTTTGTATAATTCTTGCAAATGCTCCATCCCACTGTTTTGTAAAATCTAATTGATTTCTAAAGAAATTCTTATCTTCATTTCGTTCTATAGACAAAGAAGTTTCCCAGCGTTCGGCTTGGGTATGTTGTTCGGTTCTATCGTCAATAACAAAATCTCCTTCTGGTAACGTATATAATGTTCTTACCCCTCCTTGTCTTTCTCTAAAATCGTTATGATATGAAGTTTTTAAACTATATTCCGTTTCTTTTTTATCCTTATATAATAAGTTTATAGATCCTGCATGAGATGTGTTATCTAACCAACGCTTGGAAGAAAAGGAAGGCGTTCCAACTCCTGCAGTAGACAACCAATCTTGTCTCCTATCAGAACGTTGACCGTAACGAAACGAACGAACAGAGAATCTAGAAAACCCTCTATTTATATCCTCTCCCGTATTATTGGTTTGATAGGAAGTTAAGATTTGTAGGTTTTTAATAAAAAACATAGGTACGGCATTAGCATACCATAATCCTGGTGCTGCTCCTCCACCTACAGTA
>JAJYTI010000192.1 GCA_021793135.1 Bacteroidota bacterium | reverse complement strand
ACTAGATACTACTTGTACCACTGGACCACCTTCTATAAACAGACCTGTCATATCTATTGCTGCACGTAAAGATCCACCACCGTTATTACGTAAATCTAGCACTAGGCCTTCCATACCTTCGGCTTTCAATTCCTTAATAGCTTTCTCTACATCACTTGCAGCATTTCTTGTAGTATAGTTATCCATATCGAAATAGAACTGCGGTAAATCGATTATACCATAAGTAGTATCTTCGGTTTTTATAAGAGAAGATTTAGCATAAGTCTCTTCTAGCTCTACAACATCACGTTCTATAGAAACATCTTCTATGGTTCCATCTACGCGTTTTACGGTAAGAGTTACTTTAGTTCCTTTTGGACCTTTGATCAAATCAACAGCATCATCTAAACGCATTGCAGAGATATCTACAGATTCGTCTTCATTTTCTTGTTTAACGCGCATTATCATATCGCCTACCTCTAGATGTTCTCCACGCCATGCTGGACCACCAGAAATAACTTTTACAACTTTAATGTACTCACGTGTTTTTTGTAATTGCGCACCAATACCTTCTATCTTTCCAGACATATGCGTATCAAATCGCTCTTTGTCTTGAGGAGCCATATAATTAGTATGTGGATCGAAAGTCTCTACCATTGCATTTAAATACATTGCAAAATAGTCCTTATGCTCCAAGTCATCGGTAAAATCGAAATAATCGTCCAATGTATTTTTAACGCTTTCGCGAGCTTCTTTCTCTAGCTCTTCCTTAGTTTTAGAAGTATAATCCTCTTCACTTTCCGATTTTGTTTTGTCTTCTTCTATTTTATCGTAATACGTTTCTAGCGCGCTTAACTTTAATTGCTTTCTCCATCGGTCATATAATTCCTCATCGGATTTCGGGTAATCACGATCGTCATAATCGATACGAATATTCTCCTTTTTATTAAAATCAAAAGGCTTACTTAGAATGTCCTCATAAAACTCTTTTACTTCTTCTCTACGTTCTAAAAAGCGCTTATGTACAGCACGGTAAAAAGTAAAATCTTTTTGTCTGATTTGATCATCTATCTCATGTTTATAGATTTCAAATTCTTTTATATCAGACTCAAGAAAAAATCGTTTTGCAGGATCTAATCCTTCTATAAAACTCTCGTATATCTGCTCGGACATCTTGTCGTCTATATTAATAGGACTATAATGACCTCGCTCTAAAACATATGTAATTAAATCTACGAGTAGTTTATCGGTATCCGAATCTTCGCTACTAAATTTTTTTGTAGTAAAACTACAAGATGCAACAGCAAAGAAAACGACTAATAATAACAATCTAAAATTGCTTTTCATCATGTGCATATCTATCTTAAATTAATCCTTTAAAAGTATATATTTAAAGCCATCAAAACGTGGTAAGGATACTAATTTTTTGTTAAACACCCTAGTCCTCCCTTATATTATTTGTTTATTTTTGCAACCTAACAATTTATATAGATGAAGAACAACAAAAGGCCTTTAATTTTAGTTACAAATGATGATGGTGTATCGGCACCAGGAATACGTGCATTAATAGACGTTGCTAAAAAAATTGGTGATGTATGTGTAGTAGCTCCAGATTCACCACAAAGTGGTATGGGACATGCTATTACCGTAAATAATACTATTTATTGTGATAAAGTAGACCTATCTGACCCAGCGGTGCAAGTGTACAGCTCTAGTGGTACTCCTGTAGATTGTGTAAAACTAGCAATGAATAAAATACTAGATCGCAAACCAGATTTATGCATTAGTGGGATTAACCACGGAAGTAATTCTTCTATAAATGTAATTTACAGCGGTACAATGAGTGCTGCAGTAGAAGCTGGTACCCAAGGAATTCCTGCAATTGGTTTTTCCTTATTAGACTACTCATTAGAAGCAAACTTTGAACCTTCTAAAAGATATGTAGAACAACTTTGCAGACAAGCATTAGCTAATGGTATTCCAAAAAATGTAGTGCTGAATGTTAATATCCCTAATCTACCAGCAGAAGAGATAAAAGGGACTAAAGTTTGTCGTCAGGCAAACGCACAATGGAAAGAATCTTTTGATAAACGAACCAATCCGCATGGACGAGACTATTACTGGTTAACCGGAGAATTTGTAAATTTAGATTCGGGAGAAGATACAGACGAGTGGGCATTGGAAAACGGATATGTTTCGGTAGTACCAGTGCAATTTGACTTAACTGCCTATACAGCGCTAGAACAAATAGCAGAATGGGAGCTACCATAAGAAAAGAAATATTAATCGGTGCATTGGTTGGTTTAATTACCAGCACTATTGGAGTTGTTTTATTCTTTCTATTGTTTATAGAAGGTGATTTTGAATACAATCTAAAGTATGCTTACCGATTTGGAGAATTAGGAAAAATTATTGCTATTGGAGCGATTCCAAATCTTGCAACATTTTTCTTATTTCTAAAAAACAAAAGAATCTATCGAGCTCGAGGTGTATTACTTATAATAATGTTCCTAGCAATAGGAATCTTGTTATTGAACTTAAACTTGATTTGATTCGAATATATTGACCTTATAAAGCAAGCTATATGAAATATTATTTAATAGCAGGTGAAGCCTCTGGTGATTTGCACGGCTCAAATCTAATGCGCTCCATTCTGGAAGAAGACCCACAAGCAGAGTTCCGATTTTGGGGTGGCGATCTAATGCAGTCCGTTGGAGGCACATTAGTAAAACACTACAAAGATCTTGCTTTTATGGGGTTTGTGGAAGTGCTTTTTAATCTACGCACGATACTTTCTAACATCAGCTTTTGTAAACAAGATATTACCGAATTTCAACCCGACGCAATAATCTTTATAGACTATCCAGGATTCAATTTACAAATTGCAAAATGGGCCAAAAAAGAAGGAATTCCTACCCACTATTATATTTCACCTCAAATCTGGGCTTGGAAGGAAGGACGTATTAAGAATATAAAGCGTTCTGTAGATCAGATGTATGTAATCCTTCCTTTTGAAAAATCATTCTATGAAAGCAAACATCAATATCCTGTACATTTTGTAGGCAACCCATTAATTGATGCTATTGCAAATCGAGAGGAAATAAGTCTCTCTGAATTTCAGCAAAAACATCAATTACCAAACAAACCCATCATTGCTATCATTCCTGGAAGTAGAAAACAGGAAATAAGTAAGATGCTTCATGTAATGTTAGAGGTAGTTCGAGATTATCCAGATTATCATTTTGTAATTGCTGGTGCACCAAGTCAGGAACCTGAGTTTTACGAAAAAGCTATAGGCAACAAACCTGTTTCATTGGTATTTGGCGAAACATACAATTTGATGGAAGTAGCTCATGCTGCTTTAGTAACTTCTGGGACAGCTACTTTAGAAACTGCTTTATTCAAAGTACCAGAAGTGGTTTGCTACAAAGGAAACTATATTTCCTATTCCATTGCGAAACGCATTATCAACCTAAAGTATATCTCTTTAGTAAACCTTATCTTAGATAAAGAGGCGGTTACCGAATTGATTCAGGGAGATTTTAATGTTAAGAATTTAAAATCGGAATTAAATAAATTATTGGATCCTAGCTCTCGAGCAAAAATAAAAGAAGACTACGAACGTTTAGAACAAGTACTGGGTGGTAAAGGAGCAAGTGAAAATACCGCACAGCTTATTGTAAACAGTTTGAAGAAAAAATAATATTTATTAGTTTTATACTACTATAAAAACGCCATTGGGGATGCGATATACTATTTTCATATTCTTAGTAAGTAGCTTTTTGATGACCTCTTGTTACACTCCCAAACCTATTTCGGAGCATAACAGCAGAGATTCTAAAGAAATCGAGATAATAAAAAGACTCGAGCGTCCAGGCGATGGAGCCTACTTTGCATCTAGCGAAGCAGAATTACAACCAAGAATGGACTTTCCAGAATGGGATATTCCCGAATTGGTACCTATTGAAAATTTAGAAGATGAACCATCAACTCCGCATCGAATTATTAGATATGCCAAAACCTATCAGGGCACACCATACAAGTTTGGTGGGACTACAAAAAAAGGAATGGATTGTTCGGGGTTGGTATACACCTCTTTTAAAGAAGAAGACATCTACCTACCAAGGGTATCAAGCGACATGGCAAAAGAAGGCAAACGCATC
>JAJYTI010000191.1 GCA_021793135.1 Bacteroidota bacterium | reverse complement strand
TGTTTTAGATTTAGAAGTTTTCCATCGAGGTGCGAATCATATGATAGTTTACCCTATACAATCTATTCGTGGTGAAATAGTAAGTACAGGAGATGTTCGCGCTTATAATAAGCCTCCTATTGTGGAAGTTGATGAGAAGTATTCTGGATCACTTATTTTTGTTGAGTAAGTTCAATAAATAACTTTTCTAAAGTAGGACTTTTTTGGTGTAACTGTAAGGTTCTTAGACCTTGCTCTTTCGCAAAATCGTAAACCACAGCTCTCATATCTTCTTCTGTGTCAAAATGTAATTGATGAAGATTTCCACTCAGACTTTCTACTTTTATAAGATGTGGTAATTGTTTAAATGCAACTTCTTCTAGACGGAAATCAAATTCGACTTCTATAATTTGATTCTGAATCAACTCATCGATCCTTTTATCCAATACGATAGTTCCTTTATGAAGAATAATCACTCGGTCGCACATTGCTTCTACTTCTTGCATAATATGAGTAGATAGTAAAACTGTTTTTTCTTTTCCAGCTTCTTTTATTAGCTCGCGAATTTCTATAAGCTGATTAGGATCTAGTCCTGTCGTGGGTTCGTCAAGAATTAGAACTTCAGGATTGTGAAGTAAAGCTGTGGCTAATCCCACACGTTGGCGATAACCTTTAGATAATTCTCCTATTTTTTTATTAGCATGTGATGTTAATCCTGTTTGGGTAATAACATTTTCTACTTTTTTTCGATCTACTTTGTATATGTCTGCATTGTAAAACAAATACTCACGAACATACATCTCTAAATATAATGGATTGTGTTCTGGTAAATAACCTATGCTACGGCGTACATCAAGTGTATTTTCATTAATGTTATATCCATTTACAACAGCTTGCCCAGAAGTAGGGGTAATATAAGTGGTAAGAATTTTCATAAGAGTAGATTTTCCAGCACCATTCGGTCCTAGGAGGCCTACAATTTCACCTTTGTTTAAAGAAAGATTTATAGACTTCAGGGCTTCTTGCTCTCCATATTTCTTGGTGATATTCTCAACTTGTATAGACATAATTGCTGTTTGTAAACTTAAGTTGTGTAAAGGTATTGTTATGTGTATTCTTATGCAAACCTATATGTAAATTTACTATTTTCAATAAATGTAAGATTCGGGAATCTTATTATTCAAAAACTTCTTTTTATAGAATATTAACTCACAACTCGTTTCTTTATTTTTCTGTAGTGGATAAATAATTGAGTAATTTCGCACTTAGCAAATGAATTCGATTTAGAATAGACTATTTGCAATATATTGGAATCGCAAATTATGCAAGATAATAAGATAAAAGATAATTGGATAAACAAGTTCGGACTCTCACACCCATTATTGATTGCTGGGCCGTGTAGTGCCGAGACAGAGGAGCAAGTATTAGAAGTCGCACATCAGCTTAAAAACACATCTACTTCTATATTACGAGCAGGAATATGGAAACCAAGAACACGCCCTGGAAATTTTGAAGGGGTTGGTGCAATAGGTTTAAAATGGTTGCAACGCGCTAAAGAAGAAACAGGATTGCTAATTGCTACAGAAGTAGCCAATGCTAATCACGTAGAGCTAGCTTTAGAGCATGATGTGGATATACTTTGGATAGGTGCTCGAACTACTGTTTCTCCATTTGTGGTGCAAGAAATTGCACAAGCCATGAAAGGAATAGATAAAATAGTATTGGTTAAAAATCCTGTAAATCCAGATTTGGCTCTTTGGGAAGGCGCTATAGAACGTTTATATGCACAAAATATAAACAAAATTGGAGCGATTCATAGAGGTTTTTCTACTTACGGACAAAATCATTATCGAAATAATCCAGAGTGGCAAATACCTATCGATTTTAAAAATAATTTTCCAGATGTCCCTTTGTTAATCGACCCATCGCATATTGCAGGAAATCGAGATAAGATTGCTTACTTATGCCAGAAAGCGTTAGATCTTAATTACGAGGGAATGATGATAGAAACGCATCCAAATCCAGATAAAGCATGGAGTGATGCAAAACAACAAATTACGCCCCAACGATTACAAGAAATTACCGAAAATTTAAGAGTGCGTACAGCTAAAGTAGATCAACAGCTTTCTGCCGAGGTTTTAGAAAAATTACGTACTAAAATCGATATTGTAGACGATAAAATTATCGATTTGTTAGCAAAGCGTATGGCAATTGCAAGTGAAATAGGAGAATGGAAAAAGGAAAATAATGTTTCTATTTTACAAGTAGAACGATGGAATCAGGTGCTAGCTCGTATGTTAGGTTTAGGAGAAGAAACTAATTTGAGTGAAACTTTTATACTTCGATTATATAAAGCTATTCATCAAGAGTCTATAAATCATCAGAATAAAATCATCAATAAATAATTTATGAAGGGTGTTGTTTATAAATCTACCGGAAGTTGGTATTTAGTTAAGGGAGAAGATGGAGAAGTATACCGATCTAGAATAAGAGGTAGATTTCGTTTGGATGGAATCCAAAGTACTAACCCTGTAGCAGTTGGTGATAGAGTGGAGATAAAGATTGAAGAAGGCAAGGAAGAAGTAAGAGCGGTAATCGTTGGAATTGAAGAACGAGATAACTATATCGTCCGAAAATCGGTTAATTTATCTAAGCAGACTCACATTATTGCTGCTAATATTGACATCGCTTTCCTTTTGGTTACGGTAGCAGGACCTATTACTACGCCAGCATTTATAGATAGATTTCTGGTTACCTGTGAAGCATATGGTATCGAAGCAGTATTGTTATTTAATAAGTTAGATACTTATGATGATGACCAAATGGATGAAGTGCGGTATCTAGCAGCTATGTATAGAGAGATAGGGTATACTTGTATAGGAATATCTGCGATAACAGGTAGAAATATCGAGAAAGTAAAAGACTTAATGAAAGGTAAAGTTTGTTTGTTTTCTGGTCACAGTGGAGTAGGAAAATCTACTCTTATTAATGTAATACAACCTGGCCTAGATTTAAAAACCTCAAATATTTCATCTGTACACCAACAAGGACAACATACCACTACTTTTGCAGAAATGTACGATTTAGAATTAGGAGCACAGATTATCGATACACCAGGAATACGCGGCTTTGGAGTGGTAGAAATGGAAAGAGAAGAGATAGGAGATTATTTCCCTGAATTTTTTGCACTAAAACAAGATTGTAAATTTAATAATTGTCTACATCTTAATGAACCCCAATGTGCTGTGAAAGATGCATTGGAGAATGAAGAGTTGTTCTGGTCTAGATACAATAGTTATGTGCAATTATTGGAAGGAGACGATACTTATAGAAAAGATATTTATAAAGAATAAAAATGCGAGTAGTAATACAACGTGTAGAAAACGCAAATGTAGAAATAGAAAATAAAATAGTAGGTGAAATAGATAGTGGTCTATTAATATTACTAGGAATAGAAGATGCCGATACACAAGAAGATATCGAATGGCTAGTTAGAAAAATCACAAAGATGCGCATATTTGATGATGCAGAGGGCGTGATGAATTTATCGCTAATCGATACCAATAAACAAGCATTGGTAGTTAGTCAGTTTACTTTGCATGCTAGTACTAAAAAAGGGAATAGACCTTCTTATATAAAAGCAGCAAAACCTGATTTTGCTAAGCCTATGTATGAAAAGTTTGTTTCAGTTTTAGAGAATGAAATTGGGAAACCAGTACCTACAGGAGAATTTGGTGCTATGATGAAAGTGTCTTTAGTAAACGATGGGCCAGTGACGATAATAATAGATTCAAAAAATAAAGAGTAATAAAGAATTATGGATTTAAAGAATGCACAGAAACAGGTTGACGATTGGATAAAATCGCATGGTGTTCGTTATTTTAATGAACTTACCAATATGGCCCAACTTACCGAGGAAGTAGGTGAAGTGGCTAGAATTATTGCTCGCAGATATGGAGAGCAAAGCGAGAAAGAGAGTGATAAAAATAAAGATTTAGGAGAAGAGTTAGCCGATGTGTTGTTCGTAGTTTTATGTTTGGCTAATCAAACTGGTGTAGATCTAGAAGCATCATTTAATAAGAAACTAGATATAAAAACAGAACGTGATCACGATAGACATCACAATAACCCCAAATTAAAATAATATGTTTAAACGTATAATATCTTATCCAGGTTTTTGGAAATCGGCAATATTTTTGGGTG
>JAJYTI010000190.1 GCA_021793135.1 Bacteroidota bacterium | reverse complement strand
AACAAACTGCAAAGGGCTAATAATATAATGTTGTGTAGCAACTAAAAAGTCACGTACTACTTTACTAATCTCACTATTAGTAAATACCGGATTCATTCCACAATAACGATATAAGCCAACTACTAATTCGTAAGAAGTGTCTGCCAGTTTTTTTGCTTCTTGTTCTAATCGCCTCTCAAGTTCTAGTATCTTTTTTGAATTATTTTCTACTGCATCCCATAATAATTGCAACGCTTGAAAGAAATCGCTTCTAGAGCGATAGAAATTTTCGGTTAATATAGAGTATAGTTCTGTGACTTGTGGCATATCGCCTACTTTACTAGTTCCATACAGAGGTTTTTTAGTTTTAATATCCCGATTAAATAATTCTATAAAATGTAATGCCATTCCTGTACACATGACCGTAATATTTGCTATTGCAAAAGCATCAAACGAATAACGATACAAAGCATAATTTGAATAATTACTTTGTTCGGTTAAGTCAAAAACATAGTCATTTGCAATGTAGCATTCATTTACTTTATAATCATTACTACAAGAAGCTTTTAACCCTATGGTCTGCCATGTGTCTATAATGGAAACTTCCTCTGCTGGAAACAAAAAGGAACGAAAAACAGGTTGATTTTTTTCGTTTAATATAGGTTGCTCTTTTTCGTCATATAAATAAGCATTTGCAGTGAAGTGAGTTGCATATAAAGAACCACTAGCATATTTCCATTGTCCAGACAAAACATAACCCCCATCTGATTTTACTGCTTTTCCAGTAAGAGCTCCACTTCCTGCAAGCCATAATTTCGGATTATTATTTAATTCTGTTGCCGTAGTCTTAGTCAAATATCCCAAAAACATATTGGCACCAGCTCCTAGATTTATTGCCCACCCTAAACTACCATCGGCATAAGCTAAGACCTCAAATAACAATGCAATTTCGTATGCGTTTAAAGGATTTCCATCGTTAAAACTAGGCATAGCAACACGCAACCATTTTTTTGTGTGAATAAGTTGAATAATCTCTTCCGAGAATCTTGCTTTCTCTTCACTTTCTATAGATTTTGAGCGGATTAGCCCTAATTCTTCAACACTAAAATAGTTGGAGAAGTCTATCATACCTTATAAAATATTTAAAATTGTAATGGCACTCCTTGTTCTGGGAAAATATATTGGACTTGCATAGGATTATATGCTTCCAATTCATTTTTGATTTGTATTATACTATCTCCATCTGGTTTGATGTGGGTAATAATTATCGGGAAATTTTTAAGACTTTTTACGCCAGCATATTTTGCTAATTGCTGTAGCTCCTCTACTAAAAGTTTTGGTGTAAGATGGCCGAACAATAAATTTTCTGGCTGTTCGTTTGTAAAAGAAACTTCGATTAAAATAGCTTTTAGTTTACCTTCTTTCAAGTTTTTAGCTATCGTGCTCCACAACTTATTTAAATGCCCATTTCCTTCTATTCTGTCCGATCCTGTATCTCCTAAATATAAAATACTATTCCCAGCAACATTATGCAACCACACTGCAGAGCTAGGAACTGGATGGCTTAAGGGGAAACCTACAAGCTCTAAATTGGTGTGTTTTACTTTATAATATTTTTTTTCGTCAATTCTTTTATAGTGATGTTTACCTAAAATTGGCTCCTCTCCTTCGTTGCTAAAGTTGGCCCAAGTATCAGAAATAAAGTAATGGTTTTTAAGCACTTCTATAGTTTGAGGAAATGCATAAATGGGTTTTGGACTATCTTCTGGTGAATTGATTATCATTCCAGATAAATGATCTAAATGACTATGAGAAATAAAATAAGCTTTTACATTATCTTGTAAGAGCTCCATAGGTTTTTTACTTAAATTGCCTTTTTTATATGCCGCAATTAATCCTGCACGGACTGTGCCTGCATCGCAAGCTATATAATTTTCATTTTGATAATCTCGAATAAGATAACTAGACAAATTACTCTCGTCTCCACCACCATAAACACCTAAAGGCAGGATTTCGAAATCCTGAGATAAAACAATGGTACTAAACAAGAAAAATAGAAAGAAAAGATATTTATGCATAGCCTATATTTTTCCTACAAAACTAAGCAAATATCGATAACATTGAGAAGTTGGTTTTTAAATAATAAAATTTAAAAACAATAAAAACATCTATCTACATTCCTATTTTACCTCATCATTGTCTTGGTATAAAAAACTCAATTTCAATCTTCTTATATCGTATTAAATCTATTATCTTAGTATATGATTAAAATCAAATATGCTAAGCTTTTACATGAAGCTATTGTATTTTTTAGTAATTTTCGCTAGAAATATTTCAGAACAACACCTATTTTCTAAAATCAAAACCATATATGGTTAGATATTTGTCTTTATTCCTTCTCTTACTAAATATTAGTTTTTCTTGGGCACAAGTTCATCCACAAGGACATCAACATTTACAAGAGGTATTGGACTACGAACATAATTTAAAAGATAGCTACCCTATTTATTTGGGTATCCCCGAAGGATTGGACGAAGACCAACCTTTACATTTCTATCAAAACTCAAGAGAAGGTGTTGCAAGACTTTCCACTTATTATTTTAGACGAAACGATTCATTAGTTACGAAAAGCATTCATCAGTGGAGTAATTTTGACGATTTATTTAAACCAAATCGTCCTTGGTTGCATGAAGAGTTAGGGAAGCTAAAGAATAAATATAAGAATCTTCAAGGAGAATTATCCATCTATTTTGGGAGTGAGATGAAAATGCATGAAGAAAAAGACCCCGCATCTGGAATTTATAGTGAGATGATTAATTGGAGCATACCCTTATTATATAATCCTGTAATTGAATATAGAGAACTTAATAGGAAAAACGATGCTTACGGTGTTATTACGCTAGCATACATTCATCAAGGTTGGGAAGATACTTTTCTAAAACAATTGGATTTTATGCAATATTACTTTTTTGCAAAAATAAAAGAGAATGACTTTGAAGCAACAAGAAAATTACTTAGCAAACCTCTTCAACAAGAAATTAAAAAAGAGCATATAGAAGAATTACAGAATGTAATAGATCAATATGAACTGGAACTTTATAATACTAAAGAAGGCATCTCTGATTTAGAACGAGAATATATCTATATGTATAAGTTAACTGATGAATCAGGGAATATCCAATACACTTTAAACATCGCTTTCAATAACAATCAAGATATTATATTCTTACAATACAATCCTATTCAAGAATGAAGTACTTTCTATACATAACATTACTTTTTTGCACTCCTACTCTACTAGCACAAAGTAAAAAACAGCTTGATGTAGAGAAGGAATTAAAGGAGATTGTAAAAGAAGCCGATATGCTATTCACTTATAGAATGGTAGAATGGTGGGGAAGTGAATTTACAGAAGATGACAAAGAATTGGATAGACAAGTCTCTGATTATTTAATATATCACGATTCAGACAAATTTTATTTTGTACTCATAGACGATTCTTATAAAAATAAGGCGGGCACTTATTTTATAGATTTTAATAACGAGGAGGCTAATATTCAATTTGACAGCACACAATCTAAATTAAACAAACAAGAAAGAAAACTATATCAGATTCAAAATAGAATGAACCTACAGGCTTCTGAGTTAGTAAAGAAAGAGCTTGTAGAGAAAGAAGGTTTTTCTGTTAGTACGATTTTAATTAAACAAAAAAGAGGCTATAAACTTTATTTACTTTCAAATACGCGCGATGTAGACGTTATCCCATTAGGTAACGATGCTGTTTTTCATGGTAACAATAGAGGAAAAATAAAAAAATGGAATTGGTATCATAAAGAACTGTTACCTATACCTATTAGTAGAGAAGGAATTCGTTTGGCAACACACAAACATGGAGAGTCTCAACCATTAATAAGCCCCACAGAAATTGCCAATTTTCGTTTATATGGCTTACTTTATGGGATGCTTAATTTACCAATTCTAATAGAAAACGAAGGGCTTTTGCTTGAGTATGAATCGTATGACAATCGAGTCAATGCATATTATCCTAAACAATAACCGATGGTAAAACATCTAGAATACTCTCATTTTTATAAAGAGATTTCTGTTATCGCTAAAAATTTATTGGATAATGAAAAGGGAATTACATTAGACTTATTTACTAGTACTACTGATAATGAACACCTCAAGTTTTTACAGCCTAAACATATTTCCCAATACATTCGACCCGTTACTCTAGAAA
>JAJYTI010000189.1 GCA_021793135.1 Bacteroidota bacterium | reverse complement strand
TTGCAATCGGCTATCATTGCAATGAAATGTAAATAGTGATGGAACAGGATCTACTATATCACAATCCATTTTATTCAACATCCTCCATACTTTAGGACTACTACCTGTTGCAATAACCAAATTAGAGGTATGGTATATTTCTTTGGAGGTGTGCACCTCCCAATTATCATTCTGTGGAATAACTTTAGTCACATTGGATTGGTAAAAGCACTGAACGCCGTGTTTATTGGCTTCGTGTAAAAAACAATCGATAATAGTTTGGGAAGAATTGGTTACTGGAAATGCTCTACCATCTTCTTCTATATGTAAGGGGACTCCACGTTCCTCAAACCAAGCAAATGTATCGCCTGTCATAAATTTATGGAATGGACCCAGAAGTTCTTTCTCTCCTCTCGGATAGTTCGTCGTTAATGGCCTAGGTAGGAATTCCGCATGAGTAACATTACATCGTCCTCCGCCAGAAATCTTCACTTTATTAAGTCCTTCCTTTGCTTTTTCTAGAATAGCAATACGTTTATTAGGCAAAGCTTCGGCAGCATTAATAGCTGTAAAAAAACCAGCTGCTCCGCCACCAATGATAAGTATGTCGTAATAATTTTCCACTTTACAAAATTACGTGATTACATGAATTTGTTGTCAAAGGCAGACATAAAAATTATTTCTAAATAACATCGCTCTATTGTAAGAATATAAAACCCTAGACTAGAAATAAAAAAATCTTGCAAACACCTCAGCATGAACTAAGAGTATTGCAAGATTTCTTATTTATTAAAAAGAATGCTTATTTAACAACTAACTTTTTTGTTATTTGTTGATTTTGATTTTTCAATTGTATAAAATACACTCCACTTTTTAGATTAAAGTTTATTTTCTGCGAATCGCTCTCGATAGCATTACGATAAACTTCTTTGCCTAAAACATCATAAATTATCGCCTGATTGAATGCAGATACTTCATGCAATATGATATAGTCTATAGCCGGATTTGGTACTATACTAATCTCCGACTCTAAAACATCTTCTACACCTAATATAGAACAAGAAACTGGATCGAAAATCACTTCTCCTAAGGAATTATCATCTTCATAGTGGAAAATCACCTCTTCTGCATCTTCTAGAGTAATGCTTTCATCCTCAATCCAACAATTATATTTTGCCAAAATCTCATTCGGAGTATTATTATATAATGCATAAATACTCCCGTTATTTCCATTTTCAGAAAACACATTGTTTCCTGGATTTTCATCATCTCCAAAGTTGGCTTTAGCATCGTATTGTAAAGTTACTCCCCAAAGGTTTCTCCTTATCTGATTGTCATACACATACACTTCATAAGCAGATGAGTCTTGTGTTAGTAAATTAATACCACTACCTCCTAACATAGGATCTCCTTCGGTGTCATTATCTTCGATAATATTTCCTGTTATTTCTGCCCACACATTTCCTCCAGCAATGGTTATCCCATATCGGTTATCTTGAATGGTATTATCTTGAATTACAGCTCGAATATTACCTCCAATTAATGCAGATACCGAGATAGCACCTACTCTTGTCAAATCACGATCACCAATTATAGTATTGTTCATAATTTTAATAGTATCATTTACCGATCCTGTCGGACCCATATTTAATTGTGGACGATTAGAATTCTCTGTATTATTTGCTTCTATATAATTATTCACTATTACAGGTGCAGCGGTTGCATTAGCAGCTGAAGCTACAGCTGGAGTTTCATTACCGATAAAGGTATTACCTTCTATAATTTGAGTTCCTTTAGAAACATAAATTACAGCACCAGAAGCTACGCCTCCATAATTATCATAAAATTCCGAATTGGTAATACTAGAGTTTAACTCGGTTATTAATCGAATACCTCCACCATTTTTCATAATAGTGTTATTTAAAAAAATATTCGCATCTTCTTCTACTCGGACTCCTTCAAATTTCTCATCCTCATCCGTACAATTTATGGTGAATTCGTCTGGAGCATCTATTTGCAAAACTCCAGAAATAGTAATTAAAACCTCTGGAGCAATAAGCCATTCTCCATTTTGAGTTATCTGTAAGGTATCGGATGCAGCGATTTCTAAATCTTCATTAAGAATATATACTCCATCTTCTTCTATAAGCACGCCATTGCTCAAAGCAACTAAGTCATCTAAAGAATAAATTTCTCCATCATTTGGAGTAATGTATTGCGCGAAAATCGGGGTGACAGCGAGAAAAAACATCGCTAATAAGATTGTTGTTTTCTTTATCATGGTTTTTGGATTTTAGAATTGAGAAAATTATGTTTTAAAAAATGTTCAACAAAGTTTAAATTTCTGTAGGTTTAAACAAAGGCTTTCTTAGAATATTTACACAGAATACTGCTATTTAATGACGAATATCATTTTTATTTTAGTATTTTCACAATACATTTGATTATATAAACCAAAACACAATATGCCTATGACAATTCTAGTTCAGTTTATAAAAATACAAACAAGTGAAACCTTAAAGGCTAAAACTAATGAATTAGTAAATAAATTAGCAAATCGATTTGATTGGTTAGAAACGGTATCTGTGTCATTTAAAGAAGGAAGTGGCAATACTGGTAAAAACAAAATTTGCGAAGTGGAAGTAAGTGCTCCAACACCAAGACTTTTTGTATCGGTTACGGATCTTAATTACGAAACGGCACTAAAAGTAGCTTTAAGCGACATAGAAAGACAACTTAAAAAAAGAAAAGAAATAATAAAAGCTAAATAATAAACACAATCCCATGAAAACAATACTTGTACCTGTAGATTTCTCTGAATGCTCGAGCTACGCTCTTAAAGTTGCTGCGCAAATAGCAAAAAAGCAAAATGCTGAAATTGTTGCGCTGCACATGATAGGACTCTCTGAGTCTTTGACCGGTAGTAATGCAAAAGAGGAATATGAAATTATGCACTACATTAAACTAGTAGAAAAAAGATTTGAAGAGTTTCTTAATAAAGATTATCTAAAAGATATTCAAATTACCGACACGGTATACAACTATCAAAACTTTACTGCTATAAATGATGTAGCGAAAGAACATAATGCTTCGCTTATTGTAATGGGATCTCACGGTACTAGTGGATTTAATGAAATGTTTGTTGGTTCTAATACAGAGAAAGTAGTACGTACTTCTGATGTTCCTGTATTGGTAGTAAAAGGAGAACCAAAAAACTTTACTCTAGACCACGCGATTTTTGTATCGGATTTCACAAGTAAGAGCGTAAATGTATACCAACGCGCTATGAATTTCTTTGATTTATTCAATACAGAAGTAGAGTTGGTTTATATCAATTTACCAGCAGATAAATTTAGAAGCAACAACCAATTACGTAAACGTTTCCGCAGTTTCCTAGAAGAAGCCGAAGATGGCAACTTAGATAGACTTAAAGATATCGTAATATACAACGACTATTCTGTAGAATCTGGAGTATTTAATTATTGCGAAAAAACACGTGCCACTTTAATTACTATTCCTACGCATGGTAGACGTGGGCTTGCACACTTCTTCAATGGTAGTATTGGCGAAGACATTGTAAACCGTTCGGATATACCAGTTCTTACTTTTAAAATTTAGGACGTTTGAATAATCTATAAAAAATAAGCTTCGAATTCTTCGAAGCTTATTTTTTATACTCTATTTAATCTTAGAAAGTTATTCTATTGTTCCAAAAGCAATTTTCATCATATCATGTAAAGATGCTTCTCTATCTTCGGTACTTATTTCCTCTCCTGTAACTAAAGAATCAGAAATAGTTAGAATAGATAGTGCATCTACTTTATGTTGTGCAGCAAGTGTATATAAAGCTGCTGTTTCCATTTCTACACATAACACTCCATATTTAGCCCACTTTTTATATGCTTCTTTGCTATTTTCATAAAAAGTATCGGATGACAATATTGGTCCTGCTTTATATGGCATATTATTATCCTTAGCAAATTGAGTTGCTTTTTCAAACAAACGGTAGCTAGCTGTTGCTGCGTAATGTACTCCTTGGAATTCCGAAATAAATGCATTGGAATTTGTAGATGCCGACATAGCTATAACAACGTCTCTCAATTCTAAATCAGACTGATATGCGCCAGCAGAACCTACACGGATTAATTTTTTTACTCCATATTCACGGATTAATTCATTACAATAAATCAATGCCGAAGGAATCCCCATGCCCGTTCCTTGAACCGAAACCCTTTTTCCTTTGTAAGTACCGGTATACCCAA
>JAJYTI010000188.1 GCA_021793135.1 Bacteroidota bacterium | reverse complement strand
ACCATCTCTCTTTTCAAGAATTTGATCTCCTACTTTTGCACTACCTTCTATAACAAAGATATAGACTCCATTACCGTTTTGCTTTAAATTATAGGTTTTTGACGTTTTTTTATCAAAATTTATTAAATTAAACCAAGCATCTTGATGAATCCATGCGCCATCATCATCTTTATTAGGGGATATGATTTGTTGAAATTCATTAGGTTTTGCATTATCTGCTATGGTTAACTCATCGTATCTTGGTTCTACACCCATTTGACGAGGAAATAACCAGATCTGTAAAAACTTTACTGGCACATCGCTATTCGCATTTTTTTCCGAATGCATTATTCCAGTTCCAGCACTCATTACTTGCACTTCTCCTTTACGAATCACTCCTTTATTCCCCATATTATCACCATGCTCGAGTGCACCTTCTAATGGGATACTAATTATTTCCATATCGCGATGTGGATGCATACCAAATCCCATTCCACCGGCTACTACATCATCGTTAAGTACTCGAAGTGCTCCAAAATGCATTCGTTCTGGATTATGGTAATTCGCAAAACTAAATGTATGATGGGAATCTAGCCAACCATGATTGGCATGTCCACGACTGGAAGCTTTATGATATATTGTTTTCATCTTTTATTAATCTTAATTTATATTTTATTATTCTTTTAAGTAACCAAACTTCCCTTCTTCATAATCTTGAAAAGCTTGCACCAATTGTTGTTGTGTATTCATTACAAATGGTCCATGTGCCACCATTGGTTCTTTTAAAGGTTCTCCACTTAACATAAGTATTACCGATTCTTTATTTGCTCGTAGAACAAAGTCGGTTCCTTTATTTTGCATTAATATAAAATGGTCTTGTGGAACCACATCTTTATTATTTAGAGTTACTTCTCCTTCTATAACCAAAAAAGCTGTGGAATACTCCTCCGGGAATGAAAAATCCGCAGTTCCATTTTCTTCTAAATGCACATTATATACATGCATTGGACTAAAAGTTCTTGCCGCACCCTTTGTATTCTTATACAAACCAGCTATTACATCTACATATCCTTTATTTCCTAGCAACTTTACTTTTGGTATATCTGCTTCTTTGATTCCTTGATAGCTAGGATGTGCCATCTTATGATTTGAAGGGAGATTTACCCATAACTGTATCATATGTAAATTTCCACCTTCTTTAGTAAAATTTTCCTCTTGATATTCTTTATGCAAAATTCCAGCACCTGCTGTCATCCACTGTACATCTCCAGCACCAATGACTCCTCCTGCTCCTGTACTATCGTGATGTGCTACCTTACCTTTATAAACTATAGTAACAGTTTCAAATCCACGATGAGGATGTACACCTACACCTCTACTATCTTCTGATGGCGGAAAATAAAAATCCGATTGATAATCCAATAAAATAAATGGATCCATCCGATTACGACTTAAACGCTGATCGTATGGAATAAAATTATGCATGCGGAATCCATTCCCTACAAAGTGAGGATCGCTAGGAGCAACTAACCATTCTTTTTCTCTATTTTTCATCCTTCTCCTATTTTATTTTTAGTCTGATGTAAAGGTATAACACATCCGTAAGGAAATGATTGACTTATGTTAAGAACAGTTATTCTCCTTTAGCAATATTATGACGCACCCTACTCAAGCCTTCTGGTGTAACTCCTAAATATGAAGCAATCATCCATTGTGGAACTCGTTGTAGTAAATTAGGATACATCTTTACGAAATCTTCATAACGTTCTCTAACACTCGAACCTATAAGTAAGTTTATTCTATGTTGGAGATGAACAATATGATTTTGTAATAGACGCTCATTAATAGCTGTAAATTGAGGAGCTATTTTTGATATCTTCTCTCCAAAGTCCTTGGTTAAGCGAACTACTATCGAATCTTCTATAGCATCTATATTATATGCATACAAAGGAGAGTTAGCATCCATTGCCTGCAAATTAGAGCGATCGCCAATAAACCAATTTTCAGGTGCAAATTGTAGAATACGTTCTTTTCCCATAACATCTACACTATAAAAACGGAGTAAACCTTTATCTACAAAAAACAAGTTGCCATCGTAACCTACTTTAGATTCTATTATTTTGCCTTTAGGTATTTCTTCTAATTCTAAATAAGGAAGAAGTTCTCTAAACTGAGAATTCGAAAACCCAACATTACTCTTTAGATATTCTTGAAAATTAGTGCATTCCATAAAACTGAAAATAAAATTGTAATTACGTACATGATTTTTAAAATTACGAATAAAAATCTACGCTGTAATCGTTCATTCTCTAACTTAATCTATATATACATTACAACAGATAAACAGATTTTTTTATTTAATCTAAAAAATAACGCGTAAAGTCGTAAAGTAACGCTTAAGGCTGACATTTATCATACCACAGTAAATACAATTGCGATACCTTTAGCATAAACAAAGAAAATCAAAACACAAACACACACTTAATATGCAAAAGATGATTACAAACAAAAGAAAAAGATGGACTAGACTTGTAGTTCTAGGAATGATTGCAGGATTAACTTTTGGATGCCAAGGGAAAAAAAGCGACAAAGATTATGTAGATCCTGATCAGACAGAAATAAGCTTTAGTAGAGAACAAGAAAACAAACTTAGAGAACAAGCACAAAGTTTTTTTGGATCTATTTCCGATTTACCAAAAGAAACTATCTCTAGTGAAAAAGTAGAGTTAGGAAAACGCCTATTCTTCGATAAACGTTTATCGAAAGACGAGAATATTAGTTGTAACTCATGTCATAGTTTGACCAACTTTGGAGTAGACAACTTACCATTGTCGCCTGGAGATACAAAAGAAGTAGGTAACAGAAACTCGCCTACCGTATTATATTCTTCTCTGCATACTATGCAATTCTGGGATGGGCGTGCTCAGGATGTGGAAGAACAAGCTGGTGGACCAATTCTGAACCCTGTAGAGCATAATATTCCTTCGGAAGAATTCTTAGAAGAGCGCTTACGCGGAATTGAAGTGTACCAAGCTATGTTCAAAGAGGTATATCCAGATTCTGTACAACCGATTACTTTCGCTACTATTACCGATGCAATTGGAGCATTTGAACGACAGCTAAATCCGATGAGTAGATATGACGAATGGGTAGACGGCGATGATAAGGCAATGACTACAGAAGAAAAAATAGGACTTAGAGCATTTATCGACAACGCTTGTATCACTTGTCATACAGGACCAGCATTTGGAGGAATTATGCTACAAAAATTTGGAATTCACGGGAACTATTGGGAACATACTATGAGTGAGGTAATAGACAAAGGGATGTTTGATTTGAACAACGATGAAGCGTATAAATACGTATTTAAAACACCTGGATTACGAAACATAGAAATGACACATCCGTATTTCCATGACGGATCGGTAGAAGATTTATCTGAAGCAATTCGCATTATGGGAGAATTACAAGTAGGAAAAACAATAAGCGATGAAGATGTGAAAAGCATAGAGACCTTCTTAAAAGCACTAACTGCCGATATTGATGAAGAGTATAGAACGGTAGACTGGGATGATAATATTTAGTTAAGAAATATTATTACTAAGTAATTTAATAGAGGCTTTTTATCGTATAAAAAGCCTCTATTTTATTTGAATAAATTCAAAACTTACAGATTATACTCTTTTTAAATAACCATTACTACCACTGGTAATTACTGAAATACAAAGTTTTAACTCTACAAATACGAATCACAAAACCCAAATTCCTTATAAAACCAATAAAAAATAGATTTTACTATTTCAAAGTGATTAATTTATCATTACATTTATAACAAATAAAGCATAGCCAGATTCGAAATTTGGTTATCTCGGCTTGATATATCATTTATTTGCAAAATCAAGACGCAAAACAATTTATTAGAACTTAAATAAGTGTAATAAAATGCGGAAACAATTCGTAATCATCAGTAGTGTATTATTAATTCTTACACTCGCTCTTGCCTTGTATATGGATAAAAATTGGTTTGTAGCCTTTGGATTTGTTGTAATCCTTACCATAATGGGTTACATCGATATGATCCAAACACGACATACAGTTCGCAGGATTTATCCATTGGCAGGTCGTCTTCGTTATGTTATGGAAGAACTAAGACCAAAAATGTATCAATATTTTATTGAATCTGATATAGATGGACGTCCATTCCATCGTGTAGATCGTTCTACTATTTATCAACGTGCTAAAAAAGAACGTGATACCATCCCATTTGGTACTCAATATGATTTATATG
>JAJYTI010000187.1 GCA_021793135.1 Bacteroidota bacterium | reverse complement strand
GTGCTCATCACCGACAAAAAACTTCTTATTGTAGTTTCTTTAATAGTGCTTCATTCATTCTAATATAGGCATTGTCATTAGCAGCTTTAGATGCATCTAACGATTGCTTTGCAATGGAAATTGCACTTTTTATATCGCCCGCTTTAGCATGAATCAATGCTTGAGAGTGAAGTTGGTAGAATGCAGGTTTCTCTATCATTTTAATCCCTTGGTCAATCCAATTTTTAGCTTGATTAATATCTCTATCCGTATTGTAATAATAGTTAGCAGCATCTAATAAATCTTGAGCCTTTGGTGTCCCTGCCATTGTTTCTTTTATAGAAGCCATTGCTTTTTTATCGGTTGGCACCTCGATTTTAGAAGTGGCTATTACATTGTCCCATGCAAAAGTAAGCGTTGCAGAATCACTTGTAATATGGTCTAATGCAATAGAGAAAGTCTCTTGCGTATGGTTTGTTTTTATAACCTTAGCAACAGTTTTTGCTACTACTTTTGTGTCGTCCCATTTTACTTGATTTCCCCAATTACTAGTTTCATCGTAGAAGAAAACCTCCCAATTCTCTTCATTAGGAACTGTGAAAATAGCATATTTTCCTGCTTTAAGTGTTTGCCCATCTATAACTACGTTGTCAGTGAATTCTATAGTACTATTGGCATTTGCTCCTGTTCGCCATAATTCTCCATAAGGAACTACCTCTCCAAAAACAGTTCTATCACGTTTACTAGGTCGGGAGTATTCTATACCCACTTCTGTTAAACCAACTGTGGTTCTTGATACTTCTGGTACACTAGCTTTTGGTGTTGTTACCTGTGCTTGCCCAATCCATATAACGCTGCATAAAAAAACAGTAGTCCATATTCTTTTCATAATATCTATAGATTTAAATTTTGTCATCTAAAAATAGTTTAAATAAACGAGAATACCATTTAAAAAACTTTCTAGTAAAGTTAATTCTAAGCTTATTAGATTTCTTATATGAAAAAAAGCCTGTTTGATAAGTATGTTCAAACAGGCTTTTATAGTGAAAAATACAATAGCTTATTCTAAACGCTTAAATACTAGTTCGTTATGATCGTTTTCAAGCGTTAAATCATCTTTAGATAGTTTAATGTTGTATGTAGAGCCTTCTAGTTTGGCTAAAAATTTAGACTCTTCGTCTAAATTCTCACAAGCCATTAATGTTGTTGCTATTTTACTGAAACTTATAGTGGTTTCAGTGTGCTCTATGCTTCCATTTATATTATTACAACCTCCATTTCCATAGAATAAACCTTCCGAAATATTAAACTGTAAATGTGCATTACGGTTATTTTCGCTAATTGTCTCGCCATTTATAGATTCTAATATCCAGATGTTATTCAATTGATATATTCCTTCATAGTTACCACAACCTTTTAAATCTTGGAATTCATCCCACTCTGCAAGCTTTAAGTGTAAATTTACCTTATGTGTATAGCTGTTATCTGACATCCCATCATTACATGGTTCTGGAGACACTAGTAATTCCATTTCAAGTTCGTCATTTTCTATACGATAAGATTTTGCATGTTCATTTAATTCTTTTGCTTCTGGCATCGGGAACTTGTATATTACTTCTCCTTCTCCCCATATTCCATGAATATAGATAATATCATCTAGTCCAAAACGAACATTCCAGAATGGTTCAGTTCCGATGGCTTTAAAACTATATTCTATAGCATCATCATAGTCCACTTCCTCTATAGTACTCTCAGGCTTCTCTTTACTTAGAATATAATATTCCGCCAAAGATCCTTCTACTTCTTTACCATCTGCTCCTAAGATAATAAGTTGGTCATCACGAAGTACTAATCTTGTAATGCCTTCTTTTACCTCTCTTTCTAAAACTACAATTGAGTCGTTTTCTAGACGATAAGTTCCGTCGGAGGAAAAAGTATCTACATCGCTTTCAAGATATTTTTGATTTTCCTTAAAGGTATTGTCGTCATTTAAATGAAGTTCATATTCTATCCCTGGACAATCTGCGCAAGGTAAGATTCCATAGAAACTTTCGTTTATTGCATCATTCTTTTCATTACATGCTACGATTAACATTGCGAAAAAGAAAAATAAAGGCAATTTTTTCATAATAAAAATTTTGTTTATACAAATTTATAAGAAATAAGAGCTTTAATCTGTTATCATATGGTTAATGTCTTTAAAATATTTTATTTTTTATTACTTTCTCTTAATATATAGTAAACTCCTTTGCCTTCGGCAAGTACTTTTGGATTGCTTTTGTGATATGCTTTCATTTTGGTGACTAGAATTTTATTCCCAAGTCGTGCGATTTTTCCATCTATATATAAATCTTCTGCGGCAGGAGCTTCTAAATAATCTACTCGTAGATCTATAGTAGTAATTTTATCATTAATCGATTCAAAGGTGTTTATTCCACAGAGTCCACCGGTAACATCCATTGCAAGAGATAAAATCCCACCATGCCAACGATTAGAGCGAGAATCACCGATAACCATATTGGAATAGGGTATTTTTAAGGTTAATTTTTCCTCGGAAACCTCTGCGACTTCTAGTCCTAAAGCTTTGTGAATAGGCACTAATTCTTCGATAGCATATTTAATCATGCTAATTTTATCTTCCATATTCTATTCTAATATTTCAGTTAGATTATTCTCTATTTTATCGATAATAGTTTGTGCTAACTTCTCTTTACTTTCTATGGTCCAACCCGCTACATGAGGACTTAAAATTACATTGTTTGCTTGCATTAAATATTGCATTTCTTCAGGTAGCTCGTGTGCATCTGTAAACAAATTTTCGAAAGAACTTTTTTCGTATTCTAATACATCTAACCCTGCACCTAAAATTTTTCCCGATTTTAATGCCGTTACAAGATCTGCAGTAACAACGCTTTTTCCTCTTGCAGTATTGATAAACCAAAATGGCTTATTAAAAGCATCAATAAAGTCAGCATTTATCATTTGATTGGTGTGTGGAGTCCAAGGGGTATGAAGGCTTAAAATATTTGCTTCGTTTTGTAATTCTTCTAATGAAACTTGTGTAGCATATTCATCTCCAATATTTGGTTTTATGTCATGACATAAAACTCTACACCCAAAGCCACTTATTTTTTTGGCAAACGCTTTTCCCATATTTCCATATCCAATAATACCTACCGTTTGATGCCCTAGTTCTATACCTCTGTTTGATTCTCTAGACCATAAACCCGATTTCACTTCGGCGTTTGCTATCGATAATTTGTGTAAAAGATTTAGTAGCATTCCTAATGCATGTTCTCCAACTGCATCACGATTGCCTTCTGGTGCAGAAAATAAATGAATACCTTTTTGTTTAGCAAATTCGATATCTATACTTTCCAATCCTGCGCCAACTCGCCCAATAAACTTTAACTTCTTGGCAGCATTTAAAAATGTTGCATCTATAGTAATCCGACTTCGGACAATGACTCCCGTATAAGAATCGATTTTGTTTAGTATTTCTTCTCTCGAATCGGCGTAAGCCAACTCATTGCTAAATCCTAACCTTTCCAGTTCAGAAAGCATTAATGGGTGGTTTTTGTCGATATGTAGTACTTTCATAGTATTTCTATAAATAGAAAATAAAGTTACTTTATTTTTCTTAAAACTTCAGTTTTGCAGTTTGTTGTTAAAAATTACTTTTTTGACATCTTATAACCCCAAAATGCAAATATAATAGTACTCGCCATAACAATCGTAGTAGCCAATAATGCATGATGAGAGAAAAGAGAAACCAATGCACTGGCTAAGAAACAAGTTCCCAATTGTAATGTGTTCTGTAATGCAGATGCCTTTCCAGTGTGGTTAGGATATATTTTTAAAGCTTCATTTACAACAATAGGGTAGGTAGCTCCATTAGTAAATGCCATGATACAAAATGGGATTAATAAAGTAGTAAGTGTAGGATGGGTAAATACTGCTAAACCTAAAATTCCAATCATGCAAATGGAGTAGAGTACTAGTAAATATGGTAAAATTCGTTTGCTATCAATCTTATTTGTAACCATTCGGTAACCATAACCACCTACCATAAATGCAATAGTTTGTGGTACAAAACTCCATCCGATTTCTGCTTCGTTATAACCCAATTCGATTAAGAAGAAAGGAGCTCCAGTAAGCCAAGCAAAAAACGCTCCCGAACACACCGCGTAAATCATTACATTCCCGATATAATTTTTTGAATCAAAAAAAGAGAAATAAGATTTATTTATTCTTTCTGTTTGTTGTTGATGGTGTTGTGTGTTTTTTATTAGT
>JAJYTI010000186.1 GCA_021793135.1 Bacteroidota bacterium | reverse complement strand
ATGGATTAACAGAGGAGCAAGCTTTGTCTGCACTTACTATTATGCCAGCAAAGTTTTTACAGATAGAAGATAAATTAGGAACACTAGAAAAAGACAAACTTGCTAATTTTATAATTACTGATGCACCAATATTTGAAAGTAATGCCAATATTCTTGAAAACTGGATACAAGGAAATCAGTATGTATTACAAAAATCACCAGAAGTAGACGTAAGAGGAACATATAAAATTGCAAATAGCAATATAAGTCTATTCATAAAAGGGACTACTAAGAATTTAAAAGCAGAGATAGAAGGAGTAGATAAAAACAATTCAGAAGTAAAGTTAAAAGTAGAAGACAAACTATTTCATTTACGTTACAAATTAAATAATGAGGAGTTGGTCAGTATTCAAGGGTACATTTCTAATAAAAACCCGATACAATTGACTGGGAAAATGTATCATGAGGATGGCACTATGAGTGATTGGTTTGCCGAACGCATAAAACCATTTTCAGAAGATTTAAAAAATGGGAAAAAGAATAAAGAAAAACCAGAAATCGGAAAGATACTCTACCCATTTGTAGCATATGGAAATGAAGAGTTGCCAACGGCTGAAGATGTTATATTTAAGAATGTAACCGCATGGACGAATGAAGCAGAAGGTATACTAGAAAATGTAGATGTACACATCCGAAATGGAAAAATATATGCCATAGGTAAAAATCTATCGGCAAAAGGCAAAACAGTAGAAATAGATGGTACAGGAAAACACCTTACCCCTGGTATCATAGATGAACATTCGCATATTGCTTTACAAGCGATAAATGAAGGGGCACAAGCAGTAACTGCAGAGGCGCGTATGAGTGATGTAGTAAATTCTGAAGATATTGCTATTTATAGACAGCTTGCAGGTGGTGTAACGACGTCTCACTTACTTCATGGTTCGGCTAACCCAATCGGAGCACAATCACAAGTTATCAAACTTCGCTGGGGAAATGCACCAGAAGGTTTATTCTTTGGGAACAATATGGAGTCCATAAAGTTTGCTTTAGGAGAAAACGTAAAGCAAAGTAATTGGGGGGTCGGCGGACAGCGTTTTCCACAAACGCGAATGGGAGTGGAGCAAGTATTTGTGGATGCCTTTACTAGAGCTCATGAATATAAAAAAGCATTAGTCCACAATAAAGAATTAGTGAGAAGAGATTTGGAGTTAGATGCTCTAGTAGAAATTTTAGATGATAAACGATATATTACTTGCCATTCATATGTACAATCAGAGATCAATATGTTAATGGAAGTTGCAGATAGAATGGATTTTAGGATAAATACATTTACGCATATAATGGAAGGATATAAAATAGCCGATAAGTTGGCAGAACGTGGTATTGCTGCAGGAACTTTTTCAGATTGGTGGGCATATAAAATAGAAGTTGCCGATGCTATTCCATATAATGCAAGTTTGATGCATGAGCAAGGAGTGTTAACCGCCATAAACTCGGATGATGCCGAGATGGCAAGAAGGTTAAATCATGAAGCAGCAAAGGTTGTTAAATACGGTGGTGCATCAGAAGAAGATGCTTTTAAGATGGTTACATTAAATCCCGCAAAAATGATGCATATAGACGATAGAGTAGGGAGTTTAAAAGTAGGAAAAGATGCCGATTTAGTATTATGGAGCAATCATCCGTTATCTGTGTATGCTAGAGCAGAACAAACCTATGTAGATGGGATTAAATATTGGGATATCGACAAACATGAAGCAAAAGTGAAAGAAATAGAACTAGAGCGGTCTAGAATTATAAGAAAAATGTTGGACGATAAGTCAAACATTCCTAAAAAAAAGAATACTTCAAAAGATAAATAATATCAAGAAATTCAAAATCACAAAAATTTGAAATTATGAAAAATACTTATAAATATATATTGTCTTTTGTTCTAGTTATGGTTTGTACGATGATGCAAGCGCAACCTAATATACATCCAGCAGACAAACAATCAAAATCTATAAAAATAGAAGACGCTATAATCCATATTGGAAATGGTGATTATCTAGATAACGCTACTGTGGTATTCGATAATGGAATAATTACATATGTAGGTACTAAATCTAATGCACCAGAAGCACAGCAAACGATAAATGCATCTGGAAAACATGTTTATCCAGGTTTTATTACTCCGAATACTAATTTAGGATTAGTAGAATTTGAAGCGGTAAAGGCAACCTTAGATTTTGCAGAGGTAGGAGAGAATAATGCTCATGTACGAAGTTTAATAGCATATAATACCGATTCTAAATTAATTAATACCATTCGAACCAATGGAATTTTACACGCACAGATTACGCCGAAAACTGGATTGATTTCAGGCCAATCATCTATTGTTCATTTAGATGCTTGGAATTGGGAAGATGCTGTTGTAAAAGAAGATGATGGTATGCATATTAATTGGCCTTCTATATCTACAAGGAGAACGTTAACGGATAGCGCTAAAAAACGAATGATAGAACAAAATGAAAAACAAATAGAGAAACTAAAAACATTATTTAAGGAAGCAGAAGCATATGCTAGGCTCGATGCAAACGATAAAGTAATCAATGCAAGATTGCAAGCGATAGAAGGAGTATTTAATAAGGATAAAAAAGTATTTATTCATGTTAATAATGCTAAAGAAATTCAAAAAGCAATTTTGACATTTGTAGACTTGGGGATAAAACCAATTATTGTAGGTGGAATCGAAGCCCATTTGGTTACTGATATATTAAAGCAATATGAAATTCCAGTAATCATAAGACATTCTCATAGTTTACCTAGTAAAGAACATGAAGATGTGTACTTACCTTATAAACAAGCTAATTTGCTTTATGAAGCTGGTATTTTAGCAGCTTATAGTGTTGATGGTAACGATGCATTCTGGGATCAGCGAAATTTGCCTTTCATTGCAGGAACAGCGGTAGCACATGGTTTGCCTTATGAACAAGCAGTTGCATTTATAAGTTTTAATACTGCAAAAATATTAGGAATAGAAGAGGTAACAGGAAGTATAGAAGTAGGAAAAAGTGCCGATTTGTTTATCTCGGAAGGAGATGCGTTAGATATGATGAGTAACGATATAACTCGTGCCTTCATTCAAGGTAGAGATATTGATTTGGATAATTGGCATAAACAATTGTATTATCGATACAAAGAAAAATATAAAGCATCCAATTTAAAAGAATAAGGATTTAAAATATAGTATAACTGAGAAAAGTCAAAAGAATAGTTGTAGCCATTTTATACTTTGTATATTTAATAGAAACAACTAACACAAACAACTATGAATTCTTATATTTTATCTTCATTAAAAGACACCCTTAAACATTGGTACATTCCTCTTATTGTTGGAATAGTATTTATTTTGACTAGCATAGCTGTATTTAGTACACCATTAAATGCTTTGCTTACTATGGCAATTTTCATGAGTATTTCCTTTATAATTGGGGGAATATTCGAAATTATATTTGCAATCACCAACCATAAAGCTATGGATAATTGGGGATGGACGTTAGCTTTTGGAATATTCACTCTAATCGCTGGTATAGTGTTAGTCACTAACCCTGGACTTTCCATCTTAACGCTATCGTTATACGTAGGATTTGCAATTCTATTTAGATCTATAGCATCCATCAGTTTTGCAATAGATATAAAGCGATATGCTAATAGTCATTGGAAAGGTTTATTAGCATTAGGAATAGTAGGCGTTATTCTTTCTATTATATTATTGTTGCGTCCAATTTATGCAGGATTAAGTGCAGTTTATTTAATGGGGTTTGGATTCTTGTTTAGCGGAATCTTTAGTGTGTATTGGGCATTTCAGCTAAGAAAGATTTATAGGATGTCTAAGAAAGTAAAACCTGAAATTAGAGAGCGATTACGTCAGCTTCAAGATGAATTTTATACAGAATGGGAAGATAATTCTTGGTGATTTTTTGAGAGGTTAATGGAACAAAGATGTTTTATTAGCCTCTTAAAGTTTCCAAATACTCCATTATAGCTTTTCGTTTGGAGATACTTATTGGTATTTGAATATCATTGCTCATAATTACTGATCCTCCATCATGTCTTATATATTTTTTCAAATGATTCGGATTTATTAAAAAAGATTGATGAGTGCGTAAGAATCCATATTTTTCAAGAATCGCTTCCGTGTCTTTAAGTGTTTTACTAAACATGAATTTCTTGTTGTTATTCAAATGAATCGATGTATAATTAGGGCTTGCTGAAAATCCATATACACCCTAATTATCAATGGATTAAGTCACTTTTTAGAT
>JAJYTI010000007.1 GCA_021793135.1 Bacteroidota bacterium | reverse complement strand
ATAAGCACAGGTTTCCCGATCAAACTGCTGTTTAAAAGCCGTTCGACCGAAACAAAAAATGCGTCTAAATCACAATGTACTATAGTTGGTTTCATAGGTCTCAAAATCTTATTTCAAAACTATTACTATTTGTATCAAAACTTCGTATATTTGTTGATACAAATTATAGCAATGTCATTTTTAGCAGATAACATACGATACTTACGAAACGAATTAGGCTTCTCTCAACAGAAGGTAGCCGATGATTTATTGATCACTCGCGGGCGTTATGCGAAATACGAAGATGCCGCTTCGGAGCCACCTCTAGAAATTCTCTTACGCTTATCGAGATACTACCATATCAGCATTGATTTATTGCTCTCGGTAGACTTACGAAAGATTTCATTAAAAGAGATCATCGAATTACCAGACAATAGAATCGTATTGCCGATTACGGTAGATAGTCGCGGACGAAATAGAATTGAAATCATTCCTCATAAAGCGACTATGGGATATTTGACCGGATATAGCGACCCTGAATATATAGAGAGTTTACAGAACATTACCCTACCCTTTTTAGGCGTTGGGACGTATAGAGCTTTTCCTGTAGAAGGAGATTCTATGCCACCACATAAAGATGGGACTTATATCGTGGGGCGTTATGTAGAAAGTCTAGACGATTTAAAACTCAACAAGACCTATATGTGGATTACCCGTAACGAAGGGATTACGTATAAGCGTTTGTCAGCCATAGAAAAGAATGCAGTAGAACTGAGTGCCGACAATAGTTTATACGAGCATTATATGCTTCTAAAACATGATATTTTAGAGGTTTGGGAGTTTGCGTGTAGTATTGCTACGGAAGAGTTTAGCAAAGAAGATTTTGAACTGGATAACCAAGTGATTCTTAGAATGTTGGCGGAATTGAAGAAAGATGTTGTGGAACTAAAAGGGAAGTAGTTATTTACTAAGCCTTTTTCTCAAATCCATTCTCCCATGTAGAATTCTTGTAATCTCAATCTTTTGGGAAGAAATTACTCGATAAAAGATAATGTGTTTGTTTGCTTTCAAACCAAACAAATCTTCTCTAATCTCACTGTATTTTCTTCCTAAACTTGGATTATCAGCAATATGTTGACAATTAGTAAGTAACATCTTATAATAAGTATCTGCTTGTTTCTCAGACCACTCATCATATGTATAATTCCAAATTTCGTTTAAATCAGAAACAGCTTTATTTGTCAAATAAAACTTAGCCATTTGATTTTCTATTAGCTTTTAACTGCGCTAGATTTTTTTCAGGATTAAAATCTTCTGCAACACCGCTATCTATTCCACTCTCAATAGCATATTTCAGAGCAGCTACTTTGTTTTCTTCATTTTCAAGTAATCGTAGACCAGCACGAATCACCTCACTGACATTTTTATAGCGTCCTTCAGTAACTTTCTCTTGAACAAATTGATCAAAATGTCCCCCTAATGATATAGATGTGTTTTTTGCCATTTCTAAAAATTATTTATACATCTATAAATATACCAAATTTTGGTAATATAAAACTTCTCATTAACCAAAAATATAATATTGCTACAGAAAAACTCAACAAAGGAAAATTAAAAAAGATGTTAGGTAGTTGTGTGCAACCTCATAACATCTTTCTATATCATTTTATCATAAAGGATTGGTGTGATATTAAATCACGCTAATCCTTACTTTTTTCTTCTTAAGTCTCGTGTTATTAGTTTTCTTGATTAAATCTTCTGCTATATCGGCATGAACACCTACAAAAGAAAAATTCTGTTGAATTTCAATGACTCCTAGTTGTTCTCTTTGGATTTTCCCTTGCTTATAGAACAAACCAGCAATATCTCCTTTGGATATTTTATCTCGTCTACCACCTGTGGTATATAAAATGGACAGTTATGGATCATTGCTCAACGGGTACAATACAATAATCCAAATCTGGAAAGGTTTTAATTATCTGCCTTTTATGGCTATAGCTCTTGAGAAATTTTAAACTACCTCATTGACAATAAACAGAATTCAATGGTTACAGAATTAATTACACAGAACGTGCTAAATATTTTCCACAAGGTTATAAATATTAATAATTGGCTATTGTAAATTTATTTGGAAGAAGCAATAAAGATATTTCTCGTGATTTACAAGCTTTAGTTTCTGAATCCGAGTAACTCCTATATTTTATAATCTATTTAGCCCGCTGATTAGTTGGGTTTTTTAATTGAGATATATTTATTAAACTGAAATTATATTAAGCAACAAATTTTTATCTCATACCAGTAAAAAATACTCAAAGCATATTTACGCATAACGCTTCCTATACACCAAATAAAACACCGATGGAATAATAGTCAGCGAAAGCAGCGTACAAATCAGCAAGCCTCCTACAATCATAATCGCCAAAGGCTTTTGAATCTCCGAGCCCATTCCTTGTGATAAAGCGGCGGGCAATAATCCCATGGATCCCATTAATGCTATCATTACTATTGGTCGGATTCTACTATAGACTGCAGCGTGAATGGCTTCCCGGAGACCCATGCGCTTTCGGATATTTTCTTTCATTACGCCAATCAGAATAATACCATCAACGGTAGCTACACCAAATAGAATGATGAATCCGATACCTGCTGAGATTCCAAAAATAGTATTGGTGAGCCAAAGCGATAGGAAACCTCCAATAAATGCAAACGGTAAGGTTAGCGAGGAGATTAAAACATCGGTTGTATTTCCAAAGTTTAAGTACAATAAAAACAAGATAAGCAATAAAGATACTGGCACTACAGTTGCCAATCTTTTGGTGGCTCTATCTTTACTTTCGAACTCCCCTGCCCACTCCATTTTATTATAACTTGGTAAGTTTACTTCCGCTGCTACTTTTTCTTTCGCTTCGGCTATCGTAGATCCTAAATCTCTTCCTTCGATGCTAAAGCCAATGCCAATATATCGGCTATTCCCTTCTCTATAAATAAAAGCTGGGCCAGTATGGTAATCTATGGTAGCGATTTCTTTTAATGGTACTTTTTCCCCATGCATGGCGGGCACTAAAATTTCACCAATAGATTCGGCCGACTCACGAAATTTCTTCTTGTATCGCAACTGAATATCAAATATGCGTTCGTTTTCATAAAACTGCGAGGCCGCTTGACCACCAATCGCCATTTCTATTATGCTCTGCGCATCGGAAGTTGTTACGCCATATCTTGCTAATTTGTGATCGTGTAATTGAATGCGTAATTCTGGCAAACCGATATTTTTATAGATATTTAAATCGGTTATCCCATCTACATCTTTAATACTGGAAGCTACTTGAGAGGCAGCATCTTCTAACTGAAATAAGTCTTCCCCAAATATTTTAATCACTAACGCGCTTTTTACTCCAGCAACATATTCCTCTACGTTGTCTTGAATGGGTTGTGAAAAACCAAATCCAATGCCTGGATACAACTCCATTTTATCACGCAGTTCTTTCATAATATCTTCTTGAGATACCTTTCTATTCCAATCTTTTTTATCTTTTAATTCAATATGAAATTCGATATTAAAAAAACCCGTAGGATCGGTTCCATCATTTGGTCTTCCTGTTTGAGTAAGTACAAAATCTACTTCTTCTATACTTCGAATCTCCGCTTTTATTTCTTCCGATAATTTTACAGACTCTTTTAGATTTATACTATTGGGTAAAGTAGCACGAACATAAATTGCTCCTTCATTCAGATTGGGTAAAAATTCCGATCCATAATTGGCGAATTTAATACCACATATAGCAAGCAAAACTATAAATCCTCCAATAACCCATCGCATATATTTAAAAGTCCATATATGTAATTTGTAAAGATTATCTCTAAAGAACCTCGTTACCACATTTTCCTTCTCCGACACGCCTTTGCGCAATAATACTTTACACATTGCTGGTACATATGTAAGACTCAACAACAAGGAACCTATTAACGCATAACCTAAGGTATAAGCAAGTGGCGAGAACATTTTCCCTTCTACTTTTTGGAAAGAGAAAATGGGCATCAGCGCTACAATCAAAATAAATAAAGCAAAGAAAATGGGCGTTGCTACTTTTCCTACCCCTTTACGAATAACCCCTAGTTTGGAACTCTTTATAAAGCGCTCCTCTCCTATTTCATTAGAACGTCTTTGTAAGGAAACAAAGACTTGTTCTACAATTACCAAAGTTCCCTCTAGCAACAATCCAAAGTCTAATGCACCCATGGAGATGAGATTCGCTGGTAAGCCTTGAATTCTTAATGCCGTGATGGCAAATAAAAAAGATAATGGAATTACCGAAGCTACAATCAGTGTGGTTCGCCAATTATAAAGAAAAATAAAGACGATAAAGGAAACTAGTACTACACCAGTTATTAAATTATGGGTTACGGTACTTACCGTAGTTTCTACCAAATCGGTGCGATCTATAAAGGGTTTTATCTTTATAGTATTTGGTAGTATTCGATTGTTTAATTCCTCTATTCGTTCTTTTAAATTTTCTATAACCACATTGGGGTTTTCACCTCGTAACATGACCACAATTCCTTGTACTACATCCGAATCATCGTCCAAACTAACGTGGCCTAATCTTGGCTTTGCACCTATGTGTACCTCCGCAACGTGTTTAATCAACACTGGTGCACTCCCTTTTACATCGATTAAAATATTCTCTATATCTTCCAGCTTATCAAGTAATCCTACACCACGCACTACATAGGCTTGATTGCCTTTGTCTATAATATCGCCACCTACATTCACATTGCTTCTGGAAACAGCCTCATACACTTCTAAGGCGGATAATCCATAATGCTTTAGTTGGGTAGGATTTATTTCTATTTCGTAGATCTTCTCTTCGCCGCCAAAACTTACAATATCGGCTACTCCAGGAACAGAAAGCAATTCTCGTTCTATCACCCATTCTTGCATGGCTGCCACCTCACTTATAGGTAAGTCACTTTCTAATACATATCTGAATATCTCGCCTGTAGCACCAGATGGCGGCTCTATTTCGGCGTCGGCATCATCGGGTAAATCGATATTTTGTAAGCGGTTGGAAGCATATTGCTGGGCATAGAAATCATCGGCTTTATCGTCAAATAAGACGGTTACTACACTTAATCCAAATAAAGAAGTAGAGCGCACATCGGTTTTTCCCGGAATCGTATTCATCTCCTTCATCATAGGAAGGGTAATAAATTTTTCTACCTCCTCGGCACTTCGTCCGGGCCATTGCGTGATGATTCGCGCTCGGGTATTGGTTACATCTGGAAATGCCTCAATAGGTATGGCTCTATAACTCATGATTCCCGTCACGAGAAGTACTGCCGTTATGAAGAAAATAAACGTACTATTCTTTAAAGAGAAGGCAACGATGTTGTTTACAAAATTCCGCATAGGTTTAGTCTAGTTCGTTTAAGTGGTTATAAAGCAATAATTGATTTTTCACTACGTACATCTCCGAAGCCTCTACAGTTTCATGGAAATAAGTGAAAGTTGGGTCTTGCGCTATAGGCTTTATTTCTAGCAATCGCATATTGCAAGCATTGGAGTATAAAACAATTTTATATCGATTGTCATCGAAGATTACCGCTTGGGTTTCTACAACATTTACGACTTCAGATGATTCGCTCTCCAACCATATATCAACTAAAGATCCTGGAATTAATTTTTGTTCTTTATTATCCATCGGGATTCGTGCTTTAAGGACTTGTTCCTCCGTATCAAAAACCTGCGCGATGGATCCCACTTTACCTTCAAGCATTTCTCCGGGATATGCTATGGTTTCTATTTTTGCTAAATCTCCAATTTTCACTTTCGGCACATCGCTAGCATATAAATTAGCTACCACCCAAACGGACTCTAAATTTGAAATAACAAACAACGGATCGGATTCAGCTGGAATTCGTTGGCCAGCGTTTATATTTTTTTCTATTATAAATCCACTGCTCGGTGCTTTTATCTGAAAAACGCCTTGTCTGGAAGTTGCGCTGTATAGCGAAAGTGTTTCTGACATAGCGTGGATATCGTTTTCTAGCTGCGTGACTTTAGATTCAATTTCTAACAGCTCTGATTTAGAAGAAAACCCACTTTCGTACCTACTTTCTATCTTTTCTAGTTCGTGTTTGGCTAAAGCTAAATTTGATTCGTTTCTCTTCTGCTCATTTTGCAAAGAAGTAAGTTCTGCACTACGCACCTCTGCCAACACTTGTCCTTTGATAACTGCGTCACCGATTGAGAAATCTGTATTTAAAATTTGTCCTCCTACCATGCTTGTAAATGGAACCACTGCATCGGGATTGGTTTCCACTCTTCCAGTTAAATGAAGCTGCTGTTGTATTTTATTTTCCTCAATGCTTTTCCATTGAATTTTATTTACAAAAGTGGAGTCTATACACCTGTGCTTCTCTTCCTTCGCTCTTATACTATTATTGCACGATACAAGAAGTACGGATACTAATCCTACTATAAGAATCTTTAAATTAGTGGTAATAAAAAAATGTGTTTGCTTCATAGTATTTAATTTTTCGATCCGATTTGATATTTTAAGGACTCCCATGTTTCCACGATTTCTTTCTCTAAAGACAACAGCATATTTTGTCCTTGTAAATAGGCCTCTTGAATGTCGAGAAATGTGAGTAAATTGATACTTCGCTCTTTATAATCCTTTGTATAAATCCTTAGCATATTTTCTAAGCCTTCTCGATAATCTGCTTCTATTTCATTGCGAATAACCAAAAGTTGTTCTAGTTTTTGATACTCCTTTTCCAGTTCGTGCTGCACTTCTAATAAAAACTTTTTTTGTTCTAGTTTTTGTATCGCAATGGCTTCTTCAGCAAATCTTATCTCCCCTTGGTTTCTATTGAAAATGGGTAAGTCAAGTGAAATTCCAAAACCGATATAATCTTTCCACATCCCATCGAATCTATTGTAGGACGCTTCGAGGGAGAAATCCGGGTAAGCTTCTGACTTAGCTAACTTAATAGCGGTTTCTGCCTGTTTCTTTTGTAATTCAAAAAGTTGTAAATCTGGACGTGTTTCTAAGCTACCTAAATCCGTTAAGTTTATTTGTGAAAATCGTTCAGAAATCGAAGTACTTTCATCCGATATTATATACAGATTCTCGGCAGGCGATAATTGGATATATTGTAATAAATCACTTATTAAACCTTGCTTTTCTTGTTTTAGATCAAAGATATCTTTGGAGAGTTCTAGCTTTAAAGTTTGGAGTCTAAGAAGCTCTTCGCGCGGATACATACGTTGCTGCGCTTGCTCTTTACTGATTTGTAGTATTTGCTCTATGTTTTTATTTAAGCTACGATATACAGGAATAATTTCTTGGTAATACACTAGCTCTGCTAATTTCGTACGAACTTCCTTTTTAAGTTGTCGGAGCAAGGTTTCGTATTCTTTCTTTGCCATTTCGCCCGACAGCTCTTGCATTCGAATACGATTTTTTCGTTTTCCTGCAGTTTGAATAAGTGTTTCTAATGCCACCTCAAATTGTTGCACCGAAGACTCCTTGGATGGGGACCATAAATTAACATCGGAAATACTCAATTCAGGATTATTCCATGCCTTTTCCTGAATAAGCAAGGCTTCCTCTTGGGCTACCGAGAGTTGCTGTGCTAGAATAGAGAGGTTTTTCTCCAAAAACAGTTTTTCATACGAGACAACATCTAGCTTTAATGTATCCATAGATTGGATAGAACCAGCATGTGCAACTAAGCTAATAAAAAAAGTAATGAGAAAAGTTTTTAAAAACGTGTTCATAAGCAACCGAGGATAAATTCGATTACAAACAAAACGCAATACAGCTTAAATTAACCTTAAACGAAATAAAGTTTAGATAAATTCTGTATTATAAAAGTCTATTAAAAGACTATTTTATAAATACACTTAAAAGTTTACTTTAAAGATATTGGTATTCTCGTTAGGTGCTTCGTAAGAAATCTTAGCATTGTGTAATTTTAATATTTTTTTGATAAAAATAAGCCCCAAACCAAAACCTTTTTTTCCTTGGCTATTTTCTCCTCGGAAGAAGTGTTTAAATAAGTATTGTCTTTCTTCCAGAGTAATAACGGATCCATGATTTTTAAACGTCAGTTGTAATTTCCCTTTATTTTCCATTATTTCAACTAGCGCACCTTTCTCATCTCCATGTTTTATGCAGTTGAGCATTAAATTCATAAGCGCTGCTCGCAACAGGTTTTCATCGGCAGAAACTTCCAATAGATCTGCGTTCATTTCTGAATTCTGATATTCAATTTGAAATTGAAAGTTCGGATATAACACTTGTAATTCTTCGCATAAGTCAAAAAGCATTTCATCGATCCTTATAGATACTTTGACTGCACTACTTCCTGTCTCAGCCATGGTTAACTTTAGAAGTGCATTGATTATTTGACTCAACTTACGCGTATCTTTTTTTTGTTTTTGTATAAGTTCTTGAAGTTTTTGCAAATCGGTTTGCTGTTCCATTTTATCGAAATTGGAAACCAAAACTGCTATCGGGGTATTTAACTCATGGGAAATGTGTTGCACAGCATTACGCTGAAAGGAGAAGGATACTTTTATCTTATCCATTAAATCATTAAATCGCTCGGCCAAAATAGTGGTTTCTGCTTCGTCCGAATCTACTGGAATTTCGATGTGTTCGTCTTCTATATTATAATCCGAAATCTCTTTGGTTAACTGAATGATCGGATTGGCTATTTTATTTGACAAATAATACGATACCAAAACAATCAGTATCACCATAAACACAAACAAAGCCACAAAAGCCATCCGTAAAAAGGAGAGTAACTCATAGCCAAACTTATCATAGGCTTTGCTAATTCCATAATATGTATTGCCTTTATATTGAATACTTACTCCTACAACATCGTACAACTCCTCTTTGGTTTCTATCCAAACATTATCTTTTGAAAGTTGCCCTAATATTTCTTCTGTTTTGTTTATGGTTAAATCATCTACACTTTCATAAAGTAAGTGCTGATCCGCATCGAACAACAAAAGTTTTTCATCATAAATATCATGAATAGTCGATCGATCTAACGCTTGAAAGAGTTCTTCGTCTATCTCTTCAAACTCGGTAAGCAATTTTAAGGTAAGCTGTATTTTATCGTTCTGTCTTTGTTGAAATTGTTCTTCTCTATACTCTTTAAAAATAGTGTAAATCAGCACCAAAATTATTGTAGTAAGCAACAAAACGGTACTCAAAAAATAGAATAATATTTTCTTTCTAATACTCATCTTACGCTCCTATATAATATCCGTAGCCAATTTTAGTTTTGATATTTTCTGTTTGGAAGGGTTTATCGATTTTATTACGTAAAAAATTAATATACACTTCAATTGTATTGGTATGCATTCCAGTAGCAGAACCCCAAATGGCTTTTATAAGTTCTTTTTTAGAAACAAAATCGCCATTTCGTTTTAGAAGCATCAATAGTACTTGATATTCCCTTCGCGTTAAGTCAATATTTTCTCCATTTCTGGTCACTTTCTTTCGAGTGTTATTCATATGAATACCATGTAAACTATACACTTCTTCTTCGGTTTCCAGCACCACGCTTCGTTTTAATAATGCTTGGATTCGTAGGATCAATTCTCGTATATAAAATGGTTTGGTAAGATAATCATCTGCACCGTGTTCAAAACCTTTTACTTTATCATCCAAGGAGTCGAAGGCAGTTAAAATAAGAATGGGCGTATGGCTATCTGTTTTTCTAAAATCCGCACAAATCTCATACCCATTTTTCCCAGGTAGGTTTAAATCAATTAATAAACAATCGTATGTATTTGTTTTAAGCAAGCGTTGTGCTATAACTCCATCGAAAGCGCCTTCCACAACAAAACCATCTGCAGTTAATGCTTCTTTAATATTTATATGTAACTGCACATCATCCTCTACTAATAAAATTTTCTTTGGTGTTTGATTCATGGGAATTAAACTTTATTTTTAAGTGTATTCAAAACTAAGGCTTATTATTATAACCATAAAATAGCTTTTAATAGCTAGTTTTTAAGTTGCTGGTACAACACTTAAGTTCTATTACCTAATCAACTATCCTTCCCAGTATAAAAATTATAATCTTTAATAACCACTTGAATAAACTGTTTTTCGGTGAGTTTATTTGGTAACAAATCTAGCTTAAGCATCTCCTTTATTTTATCCGATAACTTAGAAATCACTTGTCCGTCATTGGTTTGTAGTGCTTTGTTATAATTCACTTTGGACGAAATAAAAAAACAAATTTAAAGAAACAAATTTAAAGAACTAGTTTACATTTTTGACAATATATGATATGGGAGTTTGCGTGTAGTATTGCTACGGAAGAGTTTAGCAAAGAAGATTTTGAACTGGACAGCCAAGTGATTCTTAGAATGTTGGCGGAATTGAAGAAAGATGTTGTGGAATTAAAAGGGAAATAATTTTCATAGGAAGTCTTATTACAGATATTTCTTCTATAAAATGCAATCAGAAAATTCTCTACTTCAACATATCTTTGATTTTACTATCAAAAACAGGAAGCTTAAAATACTTTCTTATCGACAAGCATACATAATACATTCCCAGTCTATTCATAAGATTAAATAAATACGGGAAAGCATTTTCTAAAACAAAAAAAGCTTGAAGTCCTATAAGGATTTCAAGCTTTTTTGTCGGGGTGGCAGGATTCGAACCTGCGACCTCTTGGTCCCAAACCAAGCGCGATAACCGGGCTACGCTACACCCCGTAAAAACAATATTTATAACATGAGTAAGTAAAAACTTCTTAAAACAAAAAAAGCAACTATATCTTTTATTCCATAGTTACTTTTTGTCGGGGTGGCAGGATTCGAACCTGCGACCTCTTGGTCCCAAACCAAGCGCGATAACCGGGCTACGCTACACCCCGAGAAATTTTTACTTTGCGGAGAGACAGGGATTCGAACCCTGGCAACGGTTTCCCGTTGACAGATTAGCAATCTGCTCCATTACCACTCTGGCACCTCTCCAATTTTCAATTAAATAAAGAACGTCTTTTCCTTTCAATTGCGAGGCAAATATAAGTCGCTTTTTTTAAACTAGCAAGCTTATGCAAACAATTTTAATCCTCTTCTATGCCCTACTATACTTACCTATCACACAATCACACACTTGCAATAGAAAATATTTTTAAACATTTTTTTTATTCTGGGTACTCTACTCGTAAATGATACATATTATGCAATTTTAACTTCAGTACCTTTTTAATATCTCTTATCTCACGTAAGGTAATATCAGCATTTACAAATTGATCATTTTCCAGTTGCGAATCTATAATTTTTTCTACAAAATCATTTAGTTTAGCCGCCGTAGGATCTTTTAAACTCTTACTTGCTGCTTCTACCGAATCACACATCATTAATATAGCGGTCTCTTTAGAGAATGGCTTAGGACCTGGATATTGAAAATCTTTTATATCGGCCTCCCCATATTCCTTTTCCTCTTGTTTATAAAAGTAATACACTACGCTGTCTCCATGGTGAGTTCTAATAAAATCGATGATACGATCTGGCACATTATTTTTACGAGCTATTTCAATACCATCAAGAACGTGATCTATAATTATCTCTGCACTTTGTTTAGGTTCAAACTCAGCATGTGGATTCATATTGTTTACTTGATTCTCTGTAAAGAAAGAAGGATTTCGCATCTTTCCTATATCATGATAAAGTGCTCCTACTCTAACTAACATCGCATTCGCTCCAATTTCATTTGCTGCAGCTTCTGCTAAATTGGCTACGTTTAAAGAATGGTGAAAAGTTCCTGGTGCTTGAATAGATAACTCTTTAAGCAATTTACTATTCGTGTCGCTTAACTCTAATAATGAAACATCAGAGACCATTCCAAATATCTTCTCATAACCATAAATAAGTGGATGTGCGAATAAAGTCACCATCCCATTCAGTACAAAATATCCAAAATACTGCCACTCTATCCCTTCGAGACTTCCTTCTTGAATAATAGAGAAAGCCAAATAGCTTACAAAATACACCAAAGTAATCTGTCCTACAGATATAAATAAGTTGGCACGTTTATACAACTCCTCTACGCTAAGAATAGTAACAACTCCAGCAATAATATGCAAGAACAAGTACATAAAGCTATCTGGCACTATAAACCCTAATAGCAATAAAGTGAGAACGTGTGCAAAAAAACCTAAACGCGCATCGAAGAAAGATTTAAAAATCAATGGCAATATGCACAAAGGCACTACATATACATACGAAGCATCTATTTTTACAACAACAGTGGTTAAAAATACCATCAAAATTATATTGAAAAATATAAAAGTTACTTCAGTATTGTTATTATAAATCGCAGGACGGAATTTTTTAAGAAATAAGAACAGCATCAAGAAAACGATAGAGACTAGTAATACATATCCTATCATTATCCAAGTTTGATTAGACTCACTCCAAACTTGAGATTTATATTGTGTTTCTAAAGAAATGAGCGCACGAAGTACATCCCCCTCTACCACTTCTCCTTTAGCAATAATGAGACTACCTTTTTCAATTACTCCAGTGTTTGGATTAATAGATTGAATTTGACCATCTAACACATTATCGGTTAGTTTCTGATCGATTTCTATGGTAGGCAATAAACTTCTTGCAATCAGTTTTTTAAGAAATGGGGCGACTTTATCTAATTTTTGTTGGGATAAAGTTTCATCGATCAACTCCATCACGCTTTCGGTAGTATATAGATCTTCATAAACTAACTCTTGAAGTTCCTTACCGTCTCTTAAATATAAATTTCTACTCGGCGTATAGGCATAATCTCTGTCTAGCACGCCATATTTATATGCTTTATCTAAAGTTTGTAGTCCTATATTTTTCACTTGACTCTTCGATACATTGAAAAGCGTATCTACATAGGCATCTTCAAAAAGTTCGGAGAATTTTTCTTTTGCCTCGGCCTTTTTATCTTCTTTTATTTCGAAGTATGGAGGTGTTTGAGCAATAATGCGTCCTTCCTCCTTCTCTATCTCTTCTGGAAGTTTTTTATTGGTATAAGTAAAAGGAGCATAGAGACTTTCGTACTGCCATGGTTTCCCTTTTTGGAATTGATATTTGAAATGTCCACCTTTTGGCAATAAATACATTACTAAAAGAATGGATACTACAAATAAAAATGCCTTAAACACAAAGGACTGTTTATCTAAAATGGATTGCGCTACTTGTCTTATTTTCATAACCGCTATCTTGCGTAAGTACTGTGTTTCTCAGTAGAAATTAAAGATTTATATCAATACAAAACTATGCCAATTTTCATCAAGCATTCAAGTAAAGATAAGAATTCACTGCAAATCTACACTTCCTAGGTCGATTAAAGATTGATATTTCAGCTAATAATATGTAAATTCGCAAGTAACTGAAATTAATTTTAAAGAAATAAATACGATGAGTAAGAAAGTTGTAATAGTTGCCGCGACACGTACACCTATCGGTAGCTTTATGGGTAGTTTATCTACTGTATCGGCTACAGATTTAGGTGCAACTGCAATAAAAGGTGCTTTAGATAAGATTAATCTTGATCCAAAAATGGTTCAAGAAATATTTATGGGAAATGTAGTTCAGGCTGGTGTAGGACAAGCTCCAGCGAGACAAGCAGCACTTAAAGCAGGATTGAGTAATAAGATACCAGCAACCACTGTAAATAAAGTTTGTGCCTCTGGAATGAAAGCAGTTATGCTTGCAGCGCAAACCATTGCATTAGGTGATGCAGATATTGTTGTAGCTGGTGGTATGGAAAGCATGAGTAATATTCCACATTATGTAGATATGCGTAATGGCAAGAAATTTGGCCCTGCAACTATGGAAGACGGACTTCAAAAAGACGGTCTTGTAGATGCATATGATAAACAAGCAATGGGAGTTTATGCTGACCTATGTGCTACAGAACACAAAATTAGCCGTGAAGAACAAGATAACTTTGCAATCCAATCTTACCAACGTTCTGCGAAAGCTTGGGAAGAAGGAAAATTCGACAATGAGGTTGTACCTGTAAGTGTACCACAACGTAGAGGCGAGCCAGTAATTGTAGATAAAGATGAAGAGTACACCAATGTACGTTTAGACAAAATACCTTCATTAAGAGCTGTATTTACCAAAGAAGGTAGTGTTACTGCTGCAAATGCATCTACTATTAATGATGGTGCTGCTGCATTAATTTTAATGAGCGAAGAAAAAGCAAAAGAACTTAATTTAAAACCGCTAGCAACTATTGCAGGATATGCCGATGCAGCACATGAACCAGAGTGGTTTACTACTGCTCCAGCAAAAGCGCTTCCTAAAGCATTGGACAAAGCTGGAATTGCTATTGAGGATGTAGATTATTTTGAATTAAACGAAGCATTCTCTGTTGTAGGTCTAGTTAACTGCAATATTTTAAATATCTCACAAGACAAAGTAAATGTTAATGGAGGTGCTGTGTCTTTAGGTCACCCTCTAGGATGTAGTGGCGCTCGAATTCTAGTAACTTTAATCAATGTGTTAGAACAAAATAATGCAAAAGTTGGTGCTGCGGGAATTTGTAATGGTGGCGGTGGAGCTTCTGCCCTAGTATTACAAAGAGACTAAAATTAAGTAAAACAGTTTTTTTATTGCCAATGAAATACGGACTTTGTAACCTAAGTATTGTTCCTTTACGAAATGAAGCTTCCGATAGAAGTGAATTGGAAACCCAATTAATCTATGGAGATTTATTTCAAATTCTAGAATCGAGAAAAAATTGGAGTTTTATCCGACTCGAAAGGGATAAATATGAAGGTTGGATAGACAACAAACAATTTGTCGAAATTGACAAAAGTGATTTTACTACTTTACAGAATACACCAAAAGCATTGACCGACGATGTATTGGATTATATTACCCTCGAAGATGGACAAATGCAATTGGTTCCTATGGGAAGTAATGTTGCGGTATGTAGTTTTCTAAATCACTCCTTTGAAGGGAATGTAAAAACTTCAATAACTCCTAGCTATGAAGGAATTATTGAGACCGCTATCTTATATAAAAACACTCCGTATTTATGGGGCGGTAAAACGCACTTTGGAATTGATTGTAGTGGTTTTACTCAAATGGTATATGCCTTAAATGGTATCGCTATACCGCGTAATGCCAGCGAACAGGCAACCGTAGGAGAAGCGCTTAGCTTCGTAGAAGAAGCTACTGCTGGAGATTTGGCTTTTTTCGATAATGCCGAAGGACATATTACACATGTAGGTATTATTCTAGACGATAATTATATTATTCACGCACATGGAAAAGTTCGAATCGACAGAATTGATCAAACCGGTATATTTAATACCGACAAGAAAGTGCATACACATAAACTACGCGTAATTAAGAAAATCATTAAGTAGAATATTTTCTACTTCTATCAAATAAAAAATCCCTGCTTAAAAATAAGCAGGGATTTTTTATTTATATCAATTACTCTAAAGAAGATTAGTCTTGAATTTTTTGCATTAATGCATCTGATTTATCTTCTTCTCCTAATTGTGCATATACGTTAGCCAGTGTACGAACTACTTCTACATCACTATCGTCAATCTTAATCGCTGCCTCTAAATAAGGAACAGCACTAGCCATTAGCTTAACACGCTCTTTTTGTAGCTCTTGATATTTCTTATTGTCTTCTGCAGTCATTCCTAAACTATTCATCTGCTCTACGTACTCTTCATCTTTGTTCAAGATCAATACAGCAGCATTTAAGTTTGCAGCATAATGATTGCTATCTAGCTTAATAGTCTCATTGTAGTATTCAATAGCTTCATCCATTTCACCTAACTCAGCAGAACTAACACCAAGGTTAAATAATAACTCTGGGTTGTTAGGGTCTTCAGCAATAATTTGCTTCATGATTTTCTTATACTCTTCTTTATCACCTAATTGATAAATTACATCTGCTTTTGCACGTAATAAGTCTGTATTCTTAGGATCTGATTTAAGAGCATCATCCACTACTTTAATAGCATTATCATAATCCTCATCTTGGATATAGATGTATGCCATATATTGTAGAATCTGAGGAGTAACATTTTCTGAAACTTCTTCTGAAGGATTAGAATATGCACCAGACTTAAGCATTAAATCACGTTGATTAGCATCTGCAAATGCTTCTTTCTCTCCAGTTTCGGTATTTACTGCAAAATATTGCGTTCCAATTCCAGTATATCCTAAATCTAGAAGTTCTTGATAACCTTTAATTGCTTTATCGTATACTTCTGCATTATGATAGTTACTAGAAGCATAATATAAGTAAACTGTATCTCTACTATTTAATTTATAAGCTTCCATTAATTTATCAGCTGCAGCTTCACCTTTAGAATTGTTTTGATCTTCAATAGCACTAGATACTAATTCATTGGATATCTGTTCAGATAACTTACTAATTTCACCTCTCGTTTTAGAGCTAGCATTGAAGTTTGTCGCTTCTTTTAAACTCGAAACTGCTTCACGTATTTTATCGATATTGTTACCTGAAGACCCGAATATAGCTTTACTCTTTGTATAATAAAACTCGGCTTTTAAATCGTCCTTTGCTCCGTCTAATTGACTTTCAGCATTATCAAGTTCACTTAGTGCAGTAGAAAAATCTCCTGAATCAAGTGCACGATTCGCTTTACGAATCTCTTTTTTTTGTGCAAATGCTGTCAAGGTCATAAAAGACAGTCCTATAACTAAAATTGATTTTTTCATAATTCTGAATTATTCGTTGGTATTATTTGGTTCATCTAATAAGTCCGTATCTGTTGTGGTGTCATTAGATTGGGTTTCATCTAATTGCACATCGATAGTTTCTTCGTCTTCCTCTTCGACTACTACTTTAGCTACCGCTGCAATTTCGTCCCCTTCATTTACTCTAATTAAACGTACACCTTGTGTTGCTCTTCCCATGACTCGAATCGAATCGATTTCCATACGAATTGCGATACCAGAACGATTGATAATCATTAAATCATCTTCGTCTGTAACATTCTTAATTGCAACAAGCTTGCCAGTTTTCTCTGTGATGTTAATGGTTTTCACTCCTTTTCCACCACGGTTAGTGATTCTGTAGTCATCTAAAGCCGATCTTTTACCATAACCGTTTTCAGTTACAACAAGAATATCGGTTTCAAAATCATTGATAGTTACCATTCCTACCACTTCGTCGTTATCGTCATCTAAACGTATACCACGAACTCCAGAAGCATTTCTTCCCATTGGTCTTGTTTTAGACTCTTCGAAACGAATTGCTTTTCCAGAACGAACACCTATCATAACATGACTATCGCCTGTTGTTAATTTAGCTTCTAAAAGCTCATCACCTTCTCTAACCGTAATAGCGATAATACCATTTGCTCTTGGTCTAGAGTATTGCTCCAAGGAGGTCTTTTTTACTTGACCTTTCTTGGTAGCCATAATAATATAGTGATTATTTATGTATTCTTCGTCTTTTAAATCTTCGGTAGCAATAAAGGCTTGGACTTTATCGTCTGGCTCTATATTGATAAGGTTTTGGATTGCTCTACCTCTTGAAGTACGAGATCCTTCTGGAATTTCGTAAACGCGTAACCAATAACATTTTCCTTTTTGTGTAAAGAACAACATATATTGGTGATTAGTTCCTACAAACAAATCTTCCAAGAAATCTTCGCTTCGAGTAGAACTAGCTTTCTGCCCTACTCCTCCTCTATTCTGTGTGCGATATTCCGATAATGAAGTACGTTTAATATAACCTGCGTGCGAAATGGTAATTACCACTTGCTCATCTGGAATTAAATCAGTGATACTAACATCTCCTCCTGCAAAGTTTATTTCGGAGCGACGCTCATCACCATACTTTTCTTGAACTTCTCGCAGCTCTTCTTCTATGATTTCCATTCTACGCTCTTTTCTAGCTAGAATGTCTTTATAGTCACTAATAGTTTCTAACAACTCTTCGTACTCAGAGCGCAATTTATCTTGCTCTAGTCCTGTAAGTTGACGTAAACGCATTTCTACGATTGCACGAGCTTGAATTTCACTTAGTTCAAATCGCTCTATCAATCGTTCTCTTGCTTGCTCTGCATTAGACGACCCACGAATAATCGCAATTACTTCATCGATATTATCCGATGCTATAATAAGTCCTTCTAATATATGTGCACGCTCTTCTGCCTTACGTAATAAATATTGGGTACGACGCACAACAACATCATGGCGGTGTTCTACGAAGTGAACAATCATATCTTTTAGATTTAATTGTTCTGGTCTACCGTTTACAAGCGCAATATTGTTTACACTAAAACTAGATTGTAATGCAGTATATTTATATAAAGTATTCAGTACTATATTAGGAATCGCGTCACGTTTTAGAACATATACTATACGCATTCCTTTTCTATCCGATTCATCACGAATACTTGAAATACCTTCAATTCTTTTCTCGTTAATCATATCGGCAGTTTTCTTAATCATATCTGCCTTGTTAACTAAGTATGGAATTTCTGTAACTACAATACATTCTCTTCCGTCAACCTCTTCGATAATCGCTTTACCACGAATAACTACTCGGCCACGACCAGTTTTGAATGCTTCTCTTACTCCTTCGTATCCATAAATTACTCCACCAGTTGGAAAGTCTGGAGCCTTAATGTATTCCATTAACTCATCTATGGTAATGTCGTGATTTTGAATATAAGCGACAATTCCATCTATTACTTCTGTTAGGTTGTGTGGCGCCATATTGGTTGCCATACCAACTGCAATACCAGAAGCCCCATTAACTAATAAATTTGGAATTTTTGTAGGTAAGACGGTTGGCTCTTCAATAGTATCATCGAAGTTTAGCTGATGGTCTACCGTTTCTTTATCGATATCGGCTAACATCTCTTCTGAGATCTTCTGCATTCTAGCCTCTGTATAACGCATTGCTGCTGGGCTATCGCCATCTACCGATCCAAAGTTACCCTGTCCGTCTACTAACATATAACGCAAGCTCCATTCTTGAGCCATACGTACCATAGTATCGTAAACCGATCTATCACCATGTGGGTGATACTTACCTAAAACCTCACCAACGATACGTGCTGATTTCTTATGTGCCGTATTGGAACGCACTCCTAATTCGTGCATACCATAAAGAACACGGCGGTGAACAGGTTTCATTCCGTCACGAACATCTGGCAGTGCACGTGACACAATGACCGACATAGAGTAATCTATGTAGGCCGATTTCATTTCATCTTCAATGTTGATTGGGATTAACTTTTCTCCTTCAGTCATATATTAAAACCTTAATTTAAGTATCTAAAACAGTGTAGCAATATACATCATTTTCTTAGCATAACACGCATAGCAGAGCGTTTTATTACTAATTTAAGTATATCTGCGGTAAAGTTTACTAATTAATTAAATACTGAGAAAGCAAATTTCTTCATATATTTTATTTTTCAAAAAGAAATTAGCAGTTTATTTAAAATTTACTGTATTATTGAGGTATGCTTTTTGCGATAAGTAAATTGAATTTAGTAATTTTAGACGAAGAAGTATTTGATATATTATGGATGATAAATTTTCACCGAGAGTAAAAGACGTAATTGCATATAGCCAAGAAGAGGCTTTGCGATTGGGTCACGACTATATAGGTACAGAACATTTAGTTCTAGGCATAATAAGAGAAGGAAGTGGAAAAGCAGTTACAATTCTACAAAATCTAGGCATTGATCTAGATAGATTACGTAAGAAAGTAGAAGTATTGCATCCGGCTAATCCTAATTTGCCTGACAATATGATAACCAATGAGAAGAAAAATCTTCGATTGACTGTCCAAGCCGACCGTGCATTAAAGACAACCCAATTGGAGGTAAAACTTTACCCTGGTTCTACGATTAACACTGCAATGCTATTGTTATGTATTTTACGTAACGATAATGACCCTACTATGAAGTTACTTGAAAATATGGGAGTAACTTATGTAAGTGCCAAAGAAGAATTAAAAACGATGATTGGAGACGATCCTAGCTATGGCGACGATTTTCCTAGAGCCGATTCCTTCTCAAAAGATGATGGAGATAGTCGTAGAGAACGTGATGAATTCTTTGGACAACGCAAAGGAGATCCGAAAAGTGGTAAAAAATCTAGAACTCCAGTATTGGACAATTTCGGTAGAGACTTAACCGAACAAGCACAAGAAGGAAAACTAGATCCTGTAGTAGGTCGTGATGCAGAGATACAACGTGTTTCTCAAATTTTAAGTAGACGTAAGAAAAACAACCCACTCCTTATTGGGGAACCTGGTGTTGGTAAATCTGCTATTGCCGAAGGATTAGCCCTGCGAATTGTACAACGTAAAGTATCTAGAATATTATACGATAAACGTGTAGTAACTCTAGATCTTGCGAGTCTAGTTGCTGGCACAAAATATCGAGGACAATTTGAAGAACGTATGAAAGCGGTGATGAACGAACTAGAAAAGAATAAAGATATTATTCTTTTTATAGATGAGATTCACACTATTGTTGGTGCTGGAGGTGCAACAGGCTCACTTGATGCTGCAAACATGTTTAAACCTGCTCTTGCAAGAGGGGAAATTCAATGTGTGGGTGCCACTACCCTAGATGAATATCGTCAACATATTGAAAAAGACGGTGCGTTAGAAAGACGTTTTCAAACTGTCTTAGTAGAACCAACTTCTATAGAGGAAACTTTAGAAATTTTAAATAACATTAAAGGAACCTACGAAGAGCATCATAACGTACACTACACCGATGAAGCAATAAAAGCTTGTGTTATGCTTACTAACCGTTATATGTCGGACAGATTTTTACCTGACAAAGCTATCGATGCATTGGATGAGGCAGGATCTCGAGTACATATAACCAATATTAATGTACCTAAGAACATCTTAGATTTAGAAGCACGATTAGAAAGCATTGGTAAAGAGAAGAACCTAGCTGTAAAACAACAGAAATACGAGGAAGCTGCAGATTTCCGTGATAAAGAAAAGAAACTAGAGCAAGAATTAGCTGTAGCGCAAGCAGAATGGGAAAAACATGCCATGGAAAATAAAGAGACGGTAACTGAAGAAAATGTTGCCGAAGTGGTTTCTATGATGACAGGTGTTCCAGTACAACGAATTGCACAGGCAGAAAGTAAAAAGCTAGCTGCATTGCCAAAACGAATTAAAGACAAAGTAATTGGTCAAGACGAAGCAGTAGACAAAGTAGTGAAAGCTATACAACGTAACCGTACTGGACTTAAAGACCCGAGAAAGCCAATAGGTTCATTTATTTTCTTAGGACAAACGGGTGTTGGAAAAACTCAATTGGCTAAAATTCTTGCAGAAGACATTTTTGATTCAGAAGATGCGCTAGTTCGTATAGATATGAGTGAATACATGGAGAAATTTGCTGTATCTAGATTAGTTGGAGCACCTCCGGGATATGTAGGATATGAAGAAGGTGGTCAGCTTACAGAAAAGATTCGTAGAAAACCATATGCTGTTGTATTACTGGATGAGATAGAAAAAGCGCATCCAGATGTGTTTAATATGCTATTACAAGTTCTAGATGACGGGCATATTACCGATAGTTTGGGTAGAAAAGTAGATTTCAGCAATACTATTATAATTATGACTTCAAATATTGGAGCTAGAAGGCTTCAAGACTTTGGTCAAGGTGTTGGTTTTGGAACCGCTGCCCAGAAAAACCAAGCAGATGCTCATGCGAAAGGAATCATAGAAAGTGCGCTTAAAAAAGCTTTTGCACCAGAATTCCTAAACCGTGTAGATGATGTATTGGTGTTCAATACGCTTAGTCGTGAACATATTCACAAGATTATCGATATTGAATTAGCCAAACTATACAAACGCATTGAAGGGTTAGGCTACTCTTTAGAATTAAGTCAAAAAGCTAAAGACTTTATTGTAGATAAAGGATATGATAAAGATTATGGTGCACGACCATTAAAGAGAGCTATTCAAAAATATATAGAAGACGCACTTGCAGAAGAGATTATTAATTCTAATCTGCAGGAAGGCGATCGTATAGAAATGGACTTTGACAAAGAAAATGACAAGCTTAAGGTTACTTTACTTAAACCTAAAGAATAAGTCTAGTCTATTCCATTAATTAAAAAGCCGTTACACATTTTTTTAACGGCTTTTTTTAATTTATTTCTTCACAATCTTAATCAAACAATAAAGAATTGTCGATTTGTAAATTCTGTAAGTATTTAATACTGTTTTCTATATCTACAGCTAAAATACGATCCTCTTCTATCACAGGGACTTCCTGTCTATAGGTATCTACAATATGCTGTAAGAATGGTGCAGTTTTCTCTTTACGGAAACTTAATGCTTGCGACGCATTTAATAATTCTATAGCTAACACTCTTTCTACATTTTCAATAATTTGGAATGTTTGTGTAGCTGCATTTGCTCCCATACTTACGTGATCTTCTTGGCCGTTAGATGAAGTAATGGAATCTACCGAAGATGGAGAAGCCAATTGTTTATTCTTACTAACAATACTTGCTGCAGTATATTGCGGAATCATCAACCCACTATTTAAGCCTGGGTTTTTCACTAAGAATGGTGGTAATCCTCTATGCCCTCCAATAAGCTTATAGGTACGTCTTTCAGATATATTCCCTAGCTCTGCCATAGCGATTCCTAAATAATCTAATGCTAATGCTAGTGGCTGTCCGTGGAAGTTACCTCCTGAAAGAATCACATCGTCCTCTGGGAACACGTTAGGATTATCGGTTACGGAGTTAATTTCGGTTTTAACGGTACGATGCACAAAGTTCAAAGTATCTTTTGTTGCGCCATGCACTTGCGGCATACAACGGAAAGAATATGGATCTTGTACAGACTCTTTATCCATTGTTGCAATTGGACTTTCTTCTAACCACTCTAAAATTCTTTTTGCAGTTTTGATTTGTCCAGAATGTGGACGGATAATATGCAATAAAGGATTAAACGGGCTTAATCTACAATTAAAAGCATCGGCAGAGATTGCCCCTATCATATCTGCTAAATAGGATAATCTATGGGATTTCAGCAATAAATAGACGCTATATGCACTCATAAACTGCGTACCATTCAATAAAGCAAGACCTTCTTTAGCTCCAAGGGTAATTGGTTCCCAGCCCTTTTCTTTTAAAACGCTAGCAGCATCTTTTATCTCTCCTTTATAATATACTTCGCCTTTTCCTAATAATGGCAAGGACAAATGTGCTAATGGAGCTAAATCTCCAGAGGCACCTAGA
>JAJYTI010000185.1 GCA_021793135.1 Bacteroidota bacterium | reverse complement strand
CCTATTATTTTTCTGTTATTATATCTTATTACATTGTATATAATAATGTTTGTTTATAACAAAATCTATTAAATCATGAGTAAAGCTTATCTCCCCAAAGAGACTTGGGTAACTTGTACTTTTCAACAAAACCCGAATCCTCAACAGTTGATTCCCACCAGAACAACTCGCTCGGTTTATTATGGTGATAAATTAGAATTATTAACCATTAAAGATAGAAATATCGATAAAAAATTTGTTTGTAAAAAGCCTGTTAGCATGGGACTAGCTATAGGTGGTTTAATTGTTGGACTTTTACTTTTTTCTAATCCTTTTGGTTGGATAGTGACTGGAATCGCCTGTGCTGTAGTTCTCGCTGGAGCTGCAACATATGCCACCGTAACCCATGATTGTTCCGGACCACTTGAAGCAGGCGTTTGGTTCAATGAAAAAGATGGAGTAAGATTTAATGGGCATCTAGCTATTACAGAAGCATCCATGCTTAGTTGTAAAAAGGGAGGTATGCTACAACCATTTATAAGCTATGACGCGGCAAAAAATGCCGCTAAAGCAATCGCTTGGGAAAACACAAAAGGCACTATTACAATTACGGTTGGAGCAATTGCTGGAGGTTATTTATTAGGAGGAGGTAAAGGGTTAATTACAGCAATCAATAAAATACGTACAGTCAAAGGAGGTCTATTTACTCTTGGTGGTATAGCTACGACCTATGCTATGACTTCTTATCAAAGTAGTGTAATGAGAGGAAGTGAAGCTTATGCAAATAATGAAGTGTATCAACGAATGAATGAAGAAGAAAAAATAGTTTGGAGTAATCCTAATGAAGTAAAAGACGAAGTAGTAGATGTACTTTTAGAGGATATAAAAGGAGGTGAACTTCCACCTGACCTGGAGGATCAAATTAGTGATTTATATGGAGTCGTTCAGCTATATAAAACAGGTAGAATAATTATTCAAGACAAACAACTTCTTTCGAAAGTCAAACAAATCGAAGGTTTGAGCCGTCAGCAATTATATAGAAGCGACATAGCAAAAGAGATTTTAAAAGATTTTAAAAATGGCAAATATGGCGACGTCCATGAAGCTATAAAACGTCCAGATAGATTTAATCAAAATCGAATTACTCCAACAATGAGACAAAATGCAAGAGAGTTTATTGATAATAAAATTAAGAAAAACAAATGGTCTTTAAAAAATGAAAACTCTTTAGCTTCAAAAGGCTTGGGTATTGCATTATTCTTTGTTCCATTGGTTGAAAATTATTTCTCTGAAAATGCAAGAAGAGTTCTAGCAGAAAATGCTGTAAAAGATGTGACAGGTACTATAAGTGTTAGAACTTCCAATTAAAAATACTACATGCAACATCAGTTTTTGCAAGAGAGCGAGTATAGTACTTTGATTTGAGTCCGGAGTTAAATTCCACTCCCTCGCAAAGCTGTAAACCATTCTCCACAACTCCTTTATCATTTACATTTTAAAATCAAGCCATAAACACTTCCAACTTCTTTTTCCATTTCTCCCAATCGGGCATTTCTTGGCTTAGGAATACAAAGAATGCTTTGTTGTGGTGTTTGTAGGACTAGATGGCAAAGTTCGTGAGTTATAACGTATTCTATACAAGCAACAGATGCTTTAATTAATTCTGGGTTTAAAATGATGTTTCCGTTTATTGTACAACTTCCCCATCTCAATTCCATCTGTTGGATATCCTTCTTGTACTCTAACCTATTTCTGGATGGTGAATTATCACTCTGTTTCAAGTCTTTTTACTTTTATTTTTCATCTTTTATATGAGTTCTTATTGTTAATGTATAATTACTTCTTTTATCGTGTAAAAATTCAAAATACTTTTTTTCTCAACTATAAATCTTAACTCATGAATCATTTGTAAATACAATTAATTAATGAGTTTAAAGCAGTTAAAAAAAGGAAGTCAAAGACGACTTACTAATCTTAATCGTCGTTAAACGGTAAATATAATTACTACATAAAGTTATTGTTTCAAATCTAATGAATCCTTATCGCTTTGTTTGTTAATCATTCGTGCTTGATGGTCAAATGTTTTTTTTTCTAAAATTTCTATTCTTTTTCTTCAATCATTGTTTAAGCTTGATTAGAAACCAACAATTCTCTTATACCAACGTCCATTACTTTAACAACCTCTCACAAAGATTCTAAAGAAAACTGTGTAGTGTTGCTTCACCATCTAGAAACACATACTTGACTTTTACCAAGTTTTTGTGCAAGCCATTTATTTGTTCTTCCTTATTCAGAAAGCACCTCTTTCAGTCTATTTAGCTTCATATTAAGTAATGTGATATTAAACTTATTTGATAAAAACACATAGAATTATTTCGCTATAAAAAATCTAATAAACTATAGAAACATTCTTTTAAATCAGAATCCAATTCCCTTTCTCTTTTCAGCAAATATTAAAACATTCGTTATCAAATTATGCTATTTATTTAATCATTACTATTATAAATCAACATATTTAAATAATTACAAAATAATTAACTGAACAAATAAAAAGCGATCATTACCTTAATAAACAACAAAAAGAGCAACTTTCATTAAGTATAGATAAATTACACAATCCGTAAAAAAATAAAAAATAATAGCGTCTATTATATGATAACTGAAATGCTGAAAGACAAAAAAACATCTAAAAATCATGCGAGAAACAAATAAAATATCTACAATAGATCCTAATGAAGGAGCAATATTAAAGATTGCTGGTGGTGAGTATAGAATTGTTATTTCAGGAAAACAAACCGATGGAAAATTTGCAGTAATTGAAATGTCCGTTCCTCCAGGTGCTGGACCAAACCCCCACTCTCATACTGATATTGAAGAGTCTTTTTATGTGCTAGAAGGTGAAATTAATTTTCAATCACAATTGGGAAATTACATAGCGAAAAAAAACTCATTTATTAATATTCCACTCGGAGGTATGATACATGGATTTAAAAATTTGACGAATACTCCCGCGAAATTATTATGTACTGTGATTCCTGCAGGATTGGATTCTTTTTTTGAAGAATTATCGAGTTACTTAGAAAATTCTGATACAAACTCTAAAAATGAAACTAAAGAGAAAATAAAAATTATCTCCGAAAAATATGGGCAAAAACCATACCCCGAAAATTATTTTGAATAATTGTAAGTATATCCATGGTTAAGCAAAATTGCTGATTTTCGGCAATTTAAAAACCTTATATTCATTACTTACATTTACAGAAAATACTTAGATAAAATTTTCTCAATTGCCCTTAGCCACGAAACATTCACTTACAACTTATTTGTCATTTTAAATCTTTAATCTGATAAAATAGACATTAGATTCGTCTCGGTTAATTCCATAATTCCTTATCCTCTTCATCACCAATTTTGGGTCATAACCAGAGAATTATTTATAAAGAGCATCACCAAGTCTAGCCTTTCTTACTAGCATAGAAAGTGCTATTTTTTGTTTATTGATAGCAAAGTAAATTCAATCCATAGGATTTCCTATCATCAATCGCTTGGCTTTAAAACACTACACAGTTGATTTCAAAATCCAAAAACTGATAAACTCAAATTTAGTATTTTCTCTAGTTTATGCTTGTAAAAGAGTTCTTCATTCTTCAAAAGATATTCTCTCTTTTTCAAAGTCTAGCAATTATAAGAATTCGGTGTTCTTTTAAAGTCAGTGCGTTTCCAATCTGCTGCGTTTTTGTAAATTAAAATATCGCAAATAAGTTTTATTATTCTATTTAAAAAAAGGAATGAAACATATTGTTCCTAAGGACTAGGCTTATTGTTATTAGCACCGTCGCCTATTTAAGTAGGTTGCTATCATTTAGCATGATTCGTAATGAAGCATAAAATAAGGAAAAAATGAATATAACTAATTTCATAAAAAAGATATTTCTCTTACAATACGTATACAAAAACTAAAGTTCCATTCTTATTATATTTGTAATAGTTCAGTATCCTGAAATAAAAACAAATGAAGAAAGAAACTACCCTTATATTTTTTATTGTTTTGTATTTTATTTTGTCGATTATTTCTTTAAAACAATGTTTTATAGAAGGAATCGAAAGTTTCGTTCTTAATATAAATGGTATTTTATTAACACCTTTTTCGGTGTTATTTTCTATCTTATTATTCGTAAGCATACAACAATACAAAGAAATTGGTATCAACATTATTTCCATCATCCTGTGGCTCATGATTTTCTCTTTCTTGGCAGGAATATTTTCATTTAATTTCGAGGAAATTGGATTTTTCTTCATCTTTTTATTGGCGATTTTAGAACCAATAAAAATCAATTATAATATAAAAGAAATA
>JAJYTI010000184.1 GCA_021793135.1 Bacteroidota bacterium | reverse complement strand
CTAATTTGGAATAGACATTAGTTTCTTTAGTATCTAGATTATATTGAATGGTGTGCACATATACTGTTTTAGCATTAGCATCGGCTTTAGCTATGGTTCCATTACTAGTTGGTACTAACATATTAAAATGTTCATGACCTCCCATAATCAACGGAACTTTCTCCATACTTTCTGCAAGCTGCTTATCTTGATCTAACGACACATGAGTTAATCCTAAAATCACCTCAGCTTTTTCTTGCAATCCTTGATATGCCTCTTGTGCTGCGTAATAATAATCTTTATAATGCACATAATCTTGTGGCGTAGAATTTATAGTTACAGAAAAAAATCCTACTGGTAAAGTTTGATTTTCATCTATTGGCACATCTATTATGTAATGTGTTGGGATTGGTTTCTTTTCTGAAGCTACATTATAATAAAACGGAACGTTACCTTTATCGGTAACATGCTGAACATTTGCAGATGTCCATGCAAATTTTGACTCGTCTAATCGTGCTAATAAATCTTCTTCTTTTAAATCGAATTCGTGATTGCCAAAAGTTACTAAGTCAAAATCCATAGCATTCATAACATCTACCATCTGTCTTCCTTGAATAGATTTCCCTTCATATTTAATAGTGCTTAATAATGATGGATTTAAAAAATCTCCTGCTAAAACCATATATGTATTAGGTGTAGTTTCTTTAATTGAATCTCGAATATATGCTACTCGAGCCATGCCACCATAAAGCCCACCACTAATAGGGGCTATTTCATATACATCGTTAAGCTGTACTATTTTAAAACTCACTGTCTTTCCGAGAATGGATCCCTCCTCATATGTAACTGTTTTTCTTGGTTTACAAGAAGTGATTATAACGAGCATTAGAGCTGCTAACAAAAGATTTAAATGTTTCATGATTAAAAGTATTTTGTAAATATCTTCAACGCCTCATTATATGCACTTTCAAAAGCCATTGCACTAATTTGTGTATCCTGCTTGGTTTCATTAAAGTAACTAAGCATTTTTTCTGTAGGCATATTGCCAGTAAGTTCATCTTTGGCCATTGGACAACCTCCAAAACCTTGAATTGCTCCGTCAAATCGCATACAACCGGCTTGCGATGCTGCATGTACTTTTTCTCTCCAAGAAGTAGGTGTGGTATGTAAATGTGCACCAAACTCAATATGAGGATATGCAGGAATCAAGTTAGAGAACAAATAAGTTATAATATCTGGTGTCGAACTTCCTATTGTATCACTTAAAGAAATGATTTCAACACCCATAGAAGCCAACTTCTCTGTCCATTCTGCAACTACTTCAACACTCCATGGATCGCCATAGGGATTTCCAAATCCCATTGACAGATATGCTACTACTTTTTTATCATGAGCATGGGCTATATCTAATATCTCTTGTAACAACTTCACAGATTCTGCAATAGTTTTATGTGTATTACGCATCTGAAAATTCTCTGAAATAGAAAATGGATAACCCAAATAATCTATTTCTGGATATTGAACCGCATCTTGAGCACCCCTTAAATTTGCTACGATAGCTAGTAATTTGCTTTTTGTAGCGGACAAATCCAATTTAGATAACACCTCTGCCGTATCTTTCATTTGCGGAATTGCCTTAGGTGACACGAAACTTCCAAAGTCTATCGTATCAAATCCACAGCGAAGTAAAGCTTGAATATATTGCACCTTTTTCTCTGTAGGAATCCAATCTTTGATTCCTTGCATAGCGTCACGTGGACATTCTATAATCTTAACTTGTTGCATGTTATAAAGATACGATTTTCCAATTGGTAAAACTTATGTTATAAAATATTATTCTTTTTTTGGATTTCAGCTTTCTATACATTTTAAAACTCGAACCGATATGCGTAGAAACTTCTCTTATTCCTTATTTAAAATAGCTTTATTAATAGCGGTAATAAGCTGTGGTCCCTCATAAATAAATCCTGTAAATAGTTGTACTAAACTAGCACCGGCATCTAATTTCTCAAGTGCATCTTCTGCAGAATGTATTCCTCCAACTCCTATTATGGGAAAACTTCCATTACTATTGTCATGTAAAAATTTAATAACCTGAGTAGATCTAGCTGTTAAGGGTTTACCACTTAATCCTCCTACTTCATTTTTATTTTCACTTTTCAAGTTTTCTCTTGTTATGGTAGTATTTGTCGCTATCACCCCATCTATAGCAGTTGTTTTGACAATATCTATTATATCTAAAAGCTGTGTATCAGTAAGATCTGGAGCAATTTTAAGTAGAATTGGTTTTCGTTTTGGCTTTGAATTATTCTTCTTTTGCAATGCTGTTAGTAATTTAGTAAGTGGTTCTTTGTCTTGTAGGTCTCTCAAATTAGGAGTATTTGGAGAACTCACATTAACCACAAAATAATCTACATAAGGAAATAAAGCATCGAAACTAATAAGATAATCATCGACTGCATGTTCATTGGGAGTAACTTTGTTCTTACCTATGTTACCACCAATAAGCACCTTACCATTATTATTTTTTAGGTTTTTCACCGCTTCTTGAACACCTAAATTATTAAACCCCATTCGGTTTATGATAGCTTCATCTTTTACCAAACGAAATAAACGTTTTTTTGGATTTCCTTCTTGTGGTTTTGGTGTAACTGTTCCTATCTCAATAAAACCAAATCCTAATTGTGACAGCTCTTTATATACTGCTGCATTTTTATCGAAACCGGCTGCTAATCCTACAGGATTTGGAAATCGGATACCAAAAACCTCTCGTTCTAAACGTTTATCATAATTTATTTTACTTCCTAAAAAGGGTTTTAACAATCCAATAGAACGCAAAATTCGCATCATGCGAAAAGTAAAATAATGAATTTTTTCTGGGTCAAATTGGTATAAAACGGGACGGATAAGCTGCTTGTACATAATTTTAAGATAAAATACACAAAGGATTTGCGCAAAAATACCATTTATTAACTAATTATTTGACGTGATAATATGTTACTTTGCACCTTGGTAGTTCTCCATGTAGAAATCTACCATAAAAACATATATTAAAAGTAAATTTCTTAATAATGATTGATAGAAAGAGAATTGTAGAGCGTTTTATTCGTTACATCAAAATCGACACAGAAAGCGATCCAAATAGCAACACTACTCCTAGTACTGAGAAGCAATGGGATTTAGCAAATCTACTAGTAGAAGAACTTAAAGAAATGGGGATGCAAGATGTTAGTATCGATGAAAATGCATATGTAATGGCAACGTTACCTAGCAATGTAGATCACGAAACTCCAACTATAGGTTTTATATCTCATTTTGATACATCACCAGATTTTACTGGAAAAAATGTTAATCCTCAAATTGTAGAAGATTATGACGGGAAAGACATCGTATTAAACAAGGAACAAGATATTGTACTTTCGCCAGAAGAGTTTGAAGATTTACTTTTATATAAAGGACAAACTCTAATTACTACTGACGGTACTACCCTTCTAGGTGCAGACGACAAAGCTGGAATTGCAGAAATCATGTCAGCAATGGAATATTTAATAGAAAACCCTGATGTAAAACACGGAACAATTCGTGTAGGTTTTACTCCTGATGAAGAAATTGGACGTGGTGCACATAAGTTTGATGTTAAAAAATTTAATGCAGATTGGGCATATACTATGGATGGCAGTAAAATTGGGGAACTTGAATACGAAAGTTTTAATGCTGCTGGTGCTGTTGTTAAAATTCAAGGAAAAATCGTACACCCTGGATATGCCAAAGACAAGATGGTAAACAGCATGTTCATAGCACAAGACTTTATAGCTGCTTTACCAGAAAATGAACGACCAGAACATACAGAAGGTAGAGAAGGATTCTTCCACTTGTATCAAATTAATGGCGGAGTAGATTATACAGAGCTACAATACATTATTCGTGATCATGACAGAACGAGGTTCGAATCTCGTAAGCAACAAATGTTAGATGTAGCTAAATCTATTAATGATAAGCTAGATATAGAACGTATTGAAGTAGAAATAAAAGATCAATACTACAATATGGGAGAGAAAATAGAACCTGTAATGCATATTGTAGATTTAGCTAAGAAAGCTATGGAGCAGTTAGACATAGAACCCGTTACTCAAGCTATACGTGGAGGTACGGACGGGTCGCAATTGAGTTTTATGGGATTACCTTGTCCTAACATTTTTGCTGGTGGACATAACTTCCATGGTAGATATGAGTTTGTTCCAGTAGAAAGTATGATTAAAGCATCTGAAGTGATTGTAAATATCGCAAAGCTTCAAGTGAACATAAAAAAATAATACAATAACTCTATTATAATAAAAGCGAGGCTTCAAAATTAGATC
>JAJYTI010000183.1 GCA_021793135.1 Bacteroidota bacterium | reverse complement strand
TCCGATCTCAAAACATCATTCATAACTTTGTACTAAAAGATGTACCTGCTTTTGAAAATGAAAGTTTTATTACCTCTATTAACGATTATATCATAAAAATTGATTTTCAACTTTCTAAAGTTAAGCAGCTAGATGGTACTTCTGAAGAGATTCTTACTACTTGGGAAGAGTTAAATGAAAGTCATATTACACGTAAAGATTTTGGAGTATATGCTAAAGCTGCTGAACGATTTGCTTCAAGAATTTTCGACATAAAAGATTTAAAATCAAAGAGCAAGGAAGATCGATTTAATGAAATTGTTAGCTATGTAAAAGAAAATTTCACTTGGGATGGAGACAATCGAAAATATACGACCAAAACAGCTAGTAATTTTAATAAAGACAAGATTGGAAACAGTGCAGAGATTAATCTATTTACTATAGGTCTTTTGAATGCTGCTGGAATTGAGGCAAAACCTGTATTAATCAGTACTAGAAGTCATGGTAAAATTAAAGTAGATTATCCATACTCTCATTTTTTCAACTATGTAATTATCTTAGCTGAAATCGATGGAAAAACTGTACTAACCGATGCAACAGATAGATATATCCATAACAATAGACTACCTATTAAATGTTTGAACGACGTAGGTCTTGTAATTCAAAAGGGAGAAGAAACAAAATGGATTAGCTTAGAGAGTAATGCTACTTCTAGAATATTAGAAAACATTGAAATAAACAAAATTACACCCGATTCCCTAAATGCCAACATAAAGCTCGTAGCAAACGAATATGATGCAAACTACTATCGCAAAAGATTTAGTGGAAAAACAGAACTTATCAAAGAGGGGTTAGAAACAGATGATTATCAAATCGATAAATCTTCCATAAAAGTCGATAATCAATCTGATATTGAAAAACCTTATACCTTAACTTATTCTCAAACAGGAACAGCTGAAATAGTGAATGATAAGATTTATTTATCCCCATTCTTGGATGAAATATTTGATGAAAATCCGCTAAAACAAAAAGAACGCACCTATCCTATTGATATGACCTATTCAAGAATTAGAATCTTAAATTCTATTATTGATATGCCAGAAGGATATAAAATTGATTATTTACCAGAGACAATAAATATCAATAATGAAAACATTGCACTAGTTTATAATATCAACTCAAACGAGGATAAAATAACCGCCTCCTTACAATATCATTTTAAAAAACCTATTTATCCTGCAGAGATGCATAAGGAGTTACAGTCTTACTATGATGAAATTATTAAGAAAGGAAATGATAAAATAGTTTTTGTAAGAGAGTAGTCTGTCTACGACTATTTTGAATTTAAAAACAACAATAATTGAATTGCATTCATGACAAAGATATTGTGATGAATGCAATTTTATTTTTCATTATAAAACAAAACACTCTCTGTAAAATCATTGCAATAACAAACTCTCTTTACAATTTGCCAAAGAAATAATTAGAGTTCATTGTTAAGCATTTTTTTGGTCGGTAAGAATTCTCTGAAGACAATTATCATGAATCTATTCTACCACTCTATCTCTTAATTTTTTCAACATTTATGTTGCTCCTTAGTAAAAGAGCTCCAAGAATATTTTCTGTTTTTGAACGCTATGAATTGGGAATAGAACTCACTCTAATCCCAATACCTATTGAAATAAGATTTACGAACTTATTTTTAAAATTCGTGTTATATAGTAAAGATATACTAGTTTTATCAAAAGATAGATTTATAGAGTTAAGCTTTTAAAGTTTAAATAGCAATAGCTAAATGGAAATCACCAAGAAAGACGTTGAAAACATCATTGAGAAAAGAAAGGAAAATACATTTCTAACCCACCTAGGGCAATCTATCTATTGTGATTATGTGTATTATGGGGAAGTGAAACGTGATGAGATTATCATCTGGTCACATGAAAGTGTTCATATTTTAAAACTCACTCCTGTTTTTACTTTTAAGTTCAATGCAAGCAATCATCTGGTTGATATAAAAACTGCTATCAATCCATTTGATAAATGTCTAATAATAGTAGTAACTCTACTAATAGGCTTCTTATTACTCCCGCAAAATATAAATCCATATACTAATAACTATTGGGTAATAGCAGGACTTCTATTAACCTTTTTCACTTTAATATTTTGGGTTTTTAGAAAAGTATACCAATCAAAGGTACAAGATCAACTCGAAGAACTTTATGAAATTTTAGATATATAGAGAAGAAAAAGAACCCATTAACGAATGGTTCTTTAGCCAAACAGTTTTTAGAATTATTACTTACCTATTGGGAGTATTTCTTCTTGCTTTGAGTGTTTTTATAGTCTATAATTTTGGATATTATGGTTTATTATATGCCATTCCTATTAGCACATTATGTATTTACTATATCTACCTAGATATTAAAGTTTTACGTAATAATAAGTCTAATAAAAAAACATAACTAACAATTAATATTTATTGAGATACTACTCTTTAATAAATTGTTTTCTTACCTGTAGTCCTTCTTCAGTTTGAATTTCAACAATGTACATGCCGGAAGCAATTTCACTAACAGAGTATTTCGTTACATCACTATCAAAAGATTGTACAATACGACCTTTTAAATCATAGACAATTACAGATTCAATAGAAACGTTCGACTCTATATGGAAGAAATCCGATGTTGGATTTGGATACAATAGAAACTCTGGAGCATCAAAAGACGTTACACTTAAAGCAGCTGCACAATCGGTGGTCACAATTGAACAATTCGCTTCCATGATCCAGTCGGAATGCACCTCTATAAAACAAAAAAACCAACGGAATCCGTTGGTTTTGTATTTGTAGCGAGGGGGAGAGTTGAACTCCCGACCTCAGGGTTATGAATCCTGCGCTCTAACCACCTGAGCTACCTCGCCATTCTTGTTGTGGTTAACCTGTTGTTACAAAAAAGAGTTATTCTTATTTTGCGTTGGCAAATATAGGAACAAAATTCATTCCCGCAAACATTTTTCAAAGAATAAAACAAAGAGTTTTTTTAAGAGTATTTATAATTGCAAAATCATCGGTATCCCTCCTACAGCTAACAGTTTGAACATTAATTATATATAAAAAAATCGCCTCTCGAAATATTGAAAGGCGACTATTAAAAAAATATTTTATTTATTACGGAGTAACGCTAATAATTCATCAAAAGTTTGACTAAACTGCTCTCCAGTTTCCATGTTTTTTACTGTGTAACTAGAGTCTTCAATTTCCTTTGTACCACACAATACTACATAGGGAATATTTTTTCTATCGGCATAAGTCATTTGCCTACCCATTTTACCTGCATCTGGATACATTTCTGTTCGTACTCCTTCTCTACGCAACTTGGTTACTGCGCGCATAGAATAAGCCGCTTCTTTCTCACCGAAATTAATAAATAGCACTTCAGTACCTTTTAAAACAGCTTCGGGGAATAGGCTTAACTCTTCTAATACTAAATATATTCTATCTAATCCAAAGGAGATTCCCACTCCACTCATATCTTTCATGCCAAAAATACCTGTAAGATCATCATAACGACCTCCACCACCTATACTACCAAGCTTCACTTCTTCTGGCGCAGCTACTTCATAAATAATACCGGTGTAATAATCCAATCCACGTGCTAATGTAATGTTTATTTCAAGTTTAGTTTTTCCTAAACCTAAGTCAGATACTTGTCCAACGATATATTCCAATTCCGAAACACCTTGCAAACCAACTTCAGAGTCTTTTAATAAATCACGTAATAGCTGTAAATCCTCTTCCGCTGTTCTTCCTGTTTCAAATAGTGGTTGGATAGTATCTATAGCCGAGGCACTAATTCCACGCTCTAGCATTTCTTTCTTTACCCCATCCTCTCCTATTTTATCTAACTTATCTAGAGCTACGGTAAAATCTATAAGTTTATCTTCTGCTTGAATTACTTCTGCAATTCCACTTAAAATCTTTCTATTATTGATTTGAATACGCGCTGGCACTCCCAAATCCGTGAATACCGCATCATATAACTGAACGAACTCTACTTCTTGCCATAGGGATTTAGACCCGATAACATCAGCATCACATTGATAAAATTCTCTATAGCGTCCTTTTTGAGGTCTATCTGCACGCCATACAGGTTGCACCTGATATCTTTTGAATGGAAACACCAAATCATTTTGATTTTGCACTACATATCGAGCAAATGGCACAGTCAAATCATAACGAAGGGCTTTATCCGAAATACTGCTTGAAATACTATTTAAGTTTTTTTCTTCGTAAGCTTTTGAATCGACCTTTTTTAGAAAATCACCACTTCTCAAAATCTTAAATATTAAACGATCTCCTTCCTCACCATATTTTCCCAGTAA
>JAJYTI010000182.1 GCA_021793135.1 Bacteroidota bacterium | reverse complement strand
GTGATCAAATTATAGAGAAGGATGAAGTTTGGTTGGAAAGCCTAATAACAGAAACACCACAAGAAGGGCGAGAATTGGCATTAAAAATGGCTAGAAAAACCATTGCTGCCATTCAAACGGATCCTGCGGTACGAACAAAATTACGTGATGACTATGCACAGGATACTCGTCAACTTATCAGTTCTGCCGAAGTGGTTGCAATAGAATTTCAAACCATAGCTCAAGCAAATAACTATTGGAGAGATAAAAACTAAACTTATACCTCTATAAAAATTACAAGCTTAAACATAAAATAAGGGTACGCTATTCTTTTGAGTTGGTTAATTCGAAGGAATAGCGTTTTAAATTTTATATATTTAGGAAACTTCGAAATCTTTAAATTAGAAAAATGGGAACAAAACCTATAAAACGTCACGATGCAATAAAACCATATAGTAGAGAACACCACCATGGATTATTACTATGTTGGAAAATTAGAGAAGGTTTTAAACATAATATTGAGTTAAAAAGAATTAAAGATTATGCTGATTATATGTGGGAAACACAGATAAAACCACATTTTGATGCAGAAGAAAAATATATGTTTCCAGTATTGGGCAAAGAACATGAAATGATACAACAAGCCTATAAAGAACATAGGCGTTTAGCATCTCTTTTTAATGAAAAAGTAGAAATACAAAAAGCATTAGAAACCATACAAACAGAATTAGATGAACACATCCGTTTTGAGGAACGAGTACTGTTTAATAAAATTCAAGAAGTAGCGACAAAAGAAGAATTAGATATAATTGATAAACACCACGAGAATTTAGGTGCCGACAATTGGCAAGATAACTTTTGGAAGGAATTCAAGAAAAAAAGAAAATAATATTACATAAAATCTACAACTTTAGTACTAGATTTTATTCCTACTAAAAACTCGTATCTTTGTCGCCAAAATGCTACTTTCTATGTCGCAAAACACAAATAGCGATTCCCACCAAGATATTAATAAAGAACCTTTATCAGAAGCCTTACGTGCTCGTCGACAAAAGGAACTTCGATTAGAAAAAGAAGCAGAACGACGTGCAAATAGAAAATGGAATTTAGATAAATTAAAAACACATCGTTTCTGGATAGTTCGTGCTATTTATTTAGTAGCTAATTCTGTGTGGATTGTGGTAGTAGCAATAGGTGGTTTTATTGCTTGGCTCATTTCACTTCTATTTATATGAGGCTTCCATTACAACCACTACATACTTATATAGCTTGTTCCCTATTCTTATTTGCTTTGGTGCAAAGCTTAAAAGTATTCCAAATATCTGCACCAAATTGGGTATTCTTCTATTTAAATGATTTTTTAACTATACCTATTGTATCAACTATTTGCTTACACGGTGTTTGGTTACTTAAAAAAAATAAAGCCATTCGGCTGAATGGCTTTACTATATTAAGCTTAGTGCTAATTTATTCTTTTTATTTTGAATACTATCTACCTTATAAATCACATCGATATACAGGAGATTTATGGGATGTAGTATGCTATGCTATCGGCGGATTGGTTTTCTATTTTTTACAAAAGTTAGATTAATTTTTTACAATCCTCTAACCACCCCATTTCTTCCATCCATTCGTCATTATACATTTTTCCTACATAACGGCTCCCGTGATCATGGAATAAAACTACTACTACATCGTCTTTAGTAAAATGTTCTTTTAATTGGATTAATCCTTTTATAGCAGCTCCTGCAGAATTTCCAAGAAACATTCCTTCTTTTAAAGCTAATAATCTAGTATAAATAGCAGCATCCTTGTCGGTTACTTTTTCAAAACCATCGATTATATCGAAGTCTACGTTTTCTGGTAAAATATCCTCACCAATACCTTCGGTCACATATGGATAAATTTCTTCTTCGTCGAAGATTCCAGTTTCGTGATATTTTTTAAATACACTTCCGTACGTATCTATACCCCAAATCTTAATATTTGGATTCTTTTCTTTTAAATAACGCCCTACTCCACTAATTGTTCCACCTGTACCTACACCTACGACAAAGTGAGTTACTTTTCCATCGGTTTGCTCCCAAATTTCTGGTCCTGTAGATTCGTAATGTGCTTGTGCATTGCTTGGATTGTCATACTGATTAACATACCAACTATTTGGAGTTTCCTCGGCTAAACGTTTAGATACAGAATAATAGGATCTTGGATCATCTGGAGCAACTGCAGTTGGGCATACTTCTACTTGGCATCCCATAGCACGCAGTACATCCATTTTCTCTTTACTTTGCTTATCGCTAAGAACACAAATCATTTTGTATCCTTTTACAATAGCTGCTAAAGCTAGCCCCATTCCAGTATTCCCACTTGTACCTTCGATAATAGTACCACCTGGTTTTAACCGACCATCCGCTTCCGCATCTTCAATCATTTTTAGTGCCATACGGTCTTTTACCGAGTTACCTGGGTTAAAGGTTTCGTACTTAGCAAGTACAAGTGCTGGTATATCTTCTACCAATTTATTTATCTTTACCATAGGAGTATTTCCTATAGTTTCTAATATTGTTTTAGCGTATTTCATCTTGTGCATAATTAAGGATTCGCAAAGGTACACGTACTAAACGATTTATACAAAGGGGCAAATATTTTTAAATATTTACTCAAATCGTAAAGCACGTACTGGACTAATTTTAGAAATGATATAAGAGGGAATCAATAGCATTGCTAAACAGAGTACAAAAGTTCCTACATTCAATGCCAAAATATAATTGATATGTAGATATACAGGCACTTCGCTTACATAATATGTAGAGGGATCTAATGGAAATACCTTGAAGTATTTCTGAATTGCCAATAATCCTACTCCTATCAAATTACCCCAAAACAATCCTACTCCTATCAAATACATCGCATTATAAATGAAGATTTTTCGTACACTCCAATTATTACTTCCTAAAGCTTTTAATAGTCCAATCATATGGGTGCGTTCTAAAATAAGAACCAATAATGCAGTAATCATATTTATTCCTGCTACAATTATCATAATTCCGATAATCAAGAAAATATTAAAATCAAACATATCCAACCAATCGAAAATGTTATGAAAACGTCCACGAATTGTTTCTACATCTACATTACTAGGCGATTCTAAATATACTGCATTACCTATTTCATCGATTTTATCGAAGTCATCTACAAATAGTTCAAAATTCCCTACTTGGTTTTGCGACCAACCATTGAGTCGTTGAATATGTCGCATATCTGCGAACAAAAATTGTTCGTCAAATTCTTGAAATCCACTATTAAACAGTCCTACTATTGTAAAACCGACGCTTCGTGGTGGTTTGGATGTATCTTCTCTTAAAAAATAAGTAGCAATTCTATCGCCTACTTCGAGTTGCAACCTATTAGCCAAATATTCGGAAAGTATTACTTCGCTTTCTAGTTTTTCACCACCTACATTAGGCAATCGACCTTCTACAAGGTAATCTTCTAGATAATCCCAGTAATAATCTTTGCCTACGCCTTTTACCATAACTCCCTCAAAATCGGTTTCGGTACGAATCACACCTCCTTTAGAAGCAGTAGGCTGAATATGAACGATATTAGGAAAAAACCCATTATTGGGATAAAACTCTTGATCCAAATCTATTGGCACTTGATCATCGTAAGAGAAATTTGTATCATAATTAGACATAATGATATCTCCGTGAAAGGCAGTTACCTTTTCACGAATCTTCTTCTGTAGACCAACTCCAGTAGCTACAGAAACAAGCATCATGATAATCCCCATAGCAATAGCAGTAATGGCGATTTTTATAATTGGCGCCGAAACACTACTTTTATACTCTTTAGAGGCAATAATACGTTTTGCTATAAAAAACTCGTAACTCACTAGTGGAATATGAATTTATATTTTTTCAAAAATACAGTTTTCTTGTGGCTTTTTATTTGTTTTTCCTGCGTAAATCACGCCAAAGACAAAAGCCCAATTTACGAAACTACACAAACTCTTACAGACACACTATCTTATAGTGATATAGACCCATATTATTTGCCTGCTGCAAACGATATGAATTCTTATAAACACTTACTACTAAATAAGCGTATAGGACTAGTTGCTAATCAAACGACAGTTGTAGCTGATGGCAAGGGAGGCTACAACCATCTTGCCGATGTTTTATTAGAAAACGATTTTGATTTGGTAAAAGTATTTGCGCCTGAACATGGTTTCCGTGGTACTGCAGATGCTGGAGAACAAGTGCAAGATGGAATAGATACCAAAACAGGATTGCCAATCATTTCTTTATATGGCAATAATAAAAAACCTACCAAAGAACAATTAGCCGATATTGATGTACTTATATTTGATATTCAGGATGTAG
>JAJYTI010000181.1 GCA_021793135.1 Bacteroidota bacterium | reverse complement strand
TGGGTTTCATCCATAGATGGATTAATAACTAGATAAATTCCAGGATTAATATTTTTCTTCATTATTTCCAACCTTTATTGATTGCAGTAAAAAAAGCATTCCAATATGGATCTTTTTGATTATAAATTATAGGAGTTTTTATTTCATTTTCTATTAAATGAATTCCTTCTTGTTTTTTGATAATTTTACCTACTTCTGTACATAAAATATTTTCTTTCTGTAATCGTTGAATAACTCCTTTAACTGCTTCTTTTTTACAAGTGATAACCAAAGCTCCTGCACCAACACAATATCGTGGGTCGATAGAAAATAAATTACATATTTCTGCTTGTGTATTGCCTATGGGTAAACATTCATTGTAAATAACAGCACCTTTGTTAGAAGCGATAACCATTTCGTATATCGCACCTAAAATACCTCCTTCGGTTACATCGTGCATAGCGGTAATAGAATTTGAATAATCTGTTGTGATTAAGGCTTCTTTTAAAACAGAAATATCATAAAAAGATTTACATGCTTTATCGTAATTTTCTATTCCTACTTTATTTTTTACTGTTTCTGGAAAACACATAGCTAAGATGGCAGATGCCGATAGCGCAGCGGTTTTTGTTATTAAGATAGCATCTTCGACTTGCGCAAGATTGGACGTAAGCATTTTTTCCTTTTGTCCAATAGCAATAAATGTTGCTCCACCTGGAGTAGTGGAATTTTGTTTTGGTATAAAGCCTGTATGTCCCCCCGTGATAGCTATCGCCATGTCATTACAATAATTATGAATGGCATCCCAATAGGTATTAAAATCCATTGGAGAAAGTTGTTCTGGTAAGTTCATGACAAATTGCGCATACATAGGGGAAAGTCCTGTTGTAGCAATATCGTTAGCTGTAAGTTGTATCGATAACCATGCAGATTCCTTTATACCTAAAGATGGAATGAGTGTTAAAGGATCACTGGCCATAGCTAAAGCTTGCCCATTATTCAAATCGATAATCGATACATCAACACCGAATTTTGGCCCAATAAGCACTTCCTTTCTATTTCTTCCAGTTTTATTTAAAAGGTAATCTTTAAAAAATGTGGAGGTGATTTTTCCAGTTTCTATTTTCATATTATCGATCATTAAATTGGATATATAGACCGAAAAAATCTCCAATAGGAACATTCCATTTTTGTACCGGAAACCATTTTGGTAGCCCAGTAGTAGTCCATTCTATGGTGTAGTCTCTACCTACAAGTGCTTTATTTATTATTTTAATAAGTTTTTGTGGTGTATAAAAAGTAGCGGTAACATAAAATTCATTCTTCCCGACTGCCTGTTGTGCACGTCTACGAATGAGTTTTGGTGTGTTGCGGTTCATCATCCCCATTATAATTCCATATTTTCCGACGCGAGCTGCTTCTCGGATTACTTGTACGGGATCTTTATAGTATTCAAAAGTGGTAATAAATGCCAATGCATCAAAACTATGATCCTTAAAAGGCATATAATGCGAATCGGCCATTACTAAATCACCATCAAAACGATGTAGGGCTTGTGAGAGCATAAATGGAGAGATATCTCCTCCTGATGCTTCAATACCAATATCTTTCCACCACCTGGTAAATCGGGTAGTACCACAACCGAATTCCAATAAGTTTTTTACACGTGTATCTTTAGAGATGAGTTCTTCTAGAACTTTTTTCTGCCAAATTTCGGCTCGTTTGTAGGGACCTTCATAGTATTTCTCATAAGTATCGGTATACTTTCTATTAAAAAACCATTCCGATCGTCCTTGCCATGTTTGCGTTTGTTCGGTTACCAGTTGTTGTGTGCTTGTTTTTAATTCCATTGTATGATTATGTATAATAAAAAACCATCCTATAGGAATATGCCAATAGAATGGTGCTATCAATGGAGTTATGGCCCGCTAATATGCATCCCTACGTTGGCATTATCCAAATCAGGTTTCGGGTATTATCTCAGCCCTGAATATCAGAGCACCCCGTGCATGAAAACCAAAGATAGAAATTAAAATATTAGTAGCCAAAGAAGAATAGAGTTAGGAATATTTAAATAGTATTCTTGGATTTATAAGGTTCCTTTAAAAAAACGATATACTTGGTTAGGAAGGAATTTTAAAGGACTTTAGATGATTTTTGTTGCTCTTTTTTTTCTTCTCATACTATGTAAAAGCATTCCGATTATTACTAGTGAAATTCCAATTACAGAGTAAGCATCGGGAAGTGGACTTCCAATAATTATGATCTCTCCTGCTAATGCGAAAAGTACTTCTGCAGATTGTGTTGCTTCTACCGATGCTAATGATTTTTCATCTTTTCGAACAAAATCGGTAGCCATAAAAAATAAAACTGTTGCGATTACTCCCGAAGATATTGCTACAATTAATGTTTGATAAACTTGTCCTCCGGTTGGCAATTCGCTTATACTAAGTCCGTAAATAGATAAGATAATCCAAAAAGGTAAGCTCGCTAAGGTCATTCCTAAAGTTCGTTGTATGGCATTTAGTTTTCCATCACAAAGCTGCATCATTTTTCTATTTCCTAATGGATAGGCGAAAGCAGCTATCAAAACAGGAATGGTACCAAGAAGTAATTCGTTTGTAGTTATTGATTTTGCTTGACTTATTTGCATGATTAGGACTCCTAGAAGAATAATAAGTGAAAACAAAAGTGTTTGGAAAGAAAATGTATTTTTAAATTTTGTACGGTTGATGAATGGTGCAATTAGCATTCCAGCTATTATAGTTATCTGCCAAGTGCTTGCTACTAGCCAAGATGGACCATATGCAGCTGCAAATGTCAATGGCGCATAAAATGCACCGAATCCTATGGTGCTCCATAATATCCATTGCACAGGTTTCTTTTTTATTTCTTCAAGAAGTGGTCTTAACTTTTTTCGTGGTATAACTAGTATTAATAGGAACGGAATCATCCAGAAAAATCGTAAAGATGAACTCCATACCCAATGTCCTCCTTCTACCGACATAAGTCGATTAAGAACAAACGTAACCGCGAAAAATAATGCGGCTAGTAAACCTAAGAAAATCGCAATAGACTTATCAGACTTCATAAATAATGGATGTAATTATTCAAATGTAAGGAAGATAAAAGCAAGAGAATAATCGATTAAATTTAAAATCCTACTTAAAGCTTGACTACATAATAGATAACGATTTTATTGATATTTTTATTCTTTCGCTTTTTTTGTAGCCATTGGTCGAACTTCCTTGACAAGAGATAAAAGCATTTTTCCAGGCTCCTCCATGGGTATTAAATGTGCAGAATTCTCAAACCAAATACCTTTTTTAATCGGTGCATCTACGTTATTTATCCACGTCTCTGTTGGTTTTGATGGCGTGGTGTAATCATGTCTTCCCATAAACATAAACACTGGTATTGGGAATTCAGTTATATCATTAAAGTCCACATCTAAAAATTCGGGAAGAATTTTACTTAAAGTAAATATATTTCCTTGATTAATAGCTTGCACATCGGTTTCAGAATATTCAGGGGATAAAAGAGGTGCTTGAAAGAAATAATCTGAATTATTGCGATATGCAGTTAATCCACCAAAATATTGAGGCCATTTTCTTGCTATGATAATTCTATCTCTTGTTATAGGTTCATTTCCAGGATATGGAGCAATAGATTGTAATTCTTCTAGGGCTGTTTTATTATTATCTGTCTTTGCCTTATCTAAAGCATATTCAAAACTTAATCGTTCGTTTTCTTTTGTATTAATAACCTGACCAATCCCAACATATGCATAAAACAAATCTGGTCTTTTCAATGCGGCGTGCATAGAAATAATGGTACCCCAACTATGTCCCATTAGTATAACTTTTTCTTTTTTATATTCCGTTTTTAAATATTCGGCTATTTCAATAATATCTTCTACATAGGAGTCGATATGTATTGTTTTGGAAAGATTTAAAGTATCGTTAGAAGCATAAGTTTTACCAGCAGCACGTTGGTCATAATTTACTATAGTGAAGTACTCTTCCATAGGGTTTTGGAATGTCCACGTGATAGGAGAGAGGGGAGATGCGGGACCGCCGTGTACAAAAAGAATTATAGGATTGTCTTTGTCTTGTCCACGTACATATATCCACTGGTTAATTCCGCCAATTTTTAAAGCATAGCTTTCTTGAATTCCATTTGGTGCAACAATACGATCTAAATCTTCAATTATAGCTTTGGATTTTTGATATTCTGAATTTTGTGCAACACAAATAAAGGAACTTAAAAACAGGAAGTACACTATGTGTATTTTTTTCATAATCTTATGATTATAGGATTTACAATAGTAATAAGATTTAGCTACTCTATTTACTTTTGCTCTGTTAATTTGTTTGCAATATAGAGGGGTTATTGTACAGCTTTAGTAAGTATC
>JAJYTI010000180.1 GCA_021793135.1 Bacteroidota bacterium | reverse complement strand
CTCTTACCATAACATCTTCTGCATGTTGCAAATCCTTTGTATACATGCGACATACAGACAACATCTTAGATGAGAACCTATGGTATAGCTCATTTTGGGCTACACGTTCTTTGTTTGTTGCTCGTATTATCAGATTATTTAAATCCAAATTGTTATGTAATGTTCTTATTTTCACATTTCTTGTTATGAGCTTCTATTTATATAGACGAGAAGTTTTCAAGAAAGGTTGCCCACGTTATAAAAAAAATAAAAATAAGGCTAAAATAGGCCGTTTTTATTATTTATACAGGATACTTATTAAGGTATTTAATTGAGGATAAATGTAAGATATTCTTTTTTACCAAAAGTTTTATTCCTCTTATTCCATAAAAAAAGGCCTCCAATATTGGAGGCCTTTATTATTTTATCGCATTGTTAATTATTTAACGATCATAAATGAAATCTCAACTCGACGTGCATCTTCCGCACTATTCTTGTAATCAATACCATGATGAATTGTCGTAATATTTCTTACATTGACTCCATTTTTAATCAATTCTTTTTTAACAGCTTCTGCTCTGTCTAAAGAGATCTTATTATTATATAAAGCAGTCCCTACGTTACTTGCATAACCATTTATAACTGTGACAACGAAATCTTCATTTTCCTTAATCAATTCGGTTAAGTCTGCAATGTCAGATTTATCGCTTGCACTTAATTCGCTAGAGTTATTAGCGAAGTAAAGTTTATGGTTATACTTTTTCAACTCTTCATTAAGCGAGTTGAACCTTTTGACTTCCTCTGGAGTTAAAGCAGCTGTTTTATCATCTTCTTTTTTCTCCAAAGTATCGCCGGTGTAGCTAGATTTTGTATCCGTTTTTCTATCCGTTTTAGCATCGTTACCAGAGACTAATCCATCAATTTTTTGATTCATATTATCTATCTCTTGGTATACACGATTTAAATCGGTTCCTGATTGTACAGGCATTCCGGATTGTGTAAATACACCTGGTTGTACGTAAAGCACAACTGGCTGTTGATTCTGTGGCATCATATAGTTGCCATAGTGGGCCATTTGCATAGGTTGTTGATAACCTAGGTTGCGCTGCTTTTGTTTTGCTAATTGATCTCTTTTCCTTTTGGCTATTTTCTCCAAGAAGGACTCTAACTCGTCTTGAGTCATGATGATTTCACCTTGTCTCTTGTCGTCGTCAGATTTTTTGGTTTGTGAAAAACCAGTCCCACTAACTACAAGTCCTACAAGAAGAATCAACCAATATTTTATAGAAAAGTTCATCTTAATTAAGTTTTAGTTGATTATTGCTTTATTAGAATCTAAATCTATATCCTAAAGCAATTTGATTGTGTTTAAATGCACCACGTGCTGTGTAATCGAAAGTAACGCTACCTTCTCCTACTTTGTAAGCTGCACCTAAAATTACGTTAGGATTTAAGCTAAGGTGGCTCTTAATGTAGTTAGCTCCTAAACCTAAACCAACATACGGTTCAACATTTACTTGATCTAAAGCTGAAATTTTAATTGGTAAGATTCCGTTTGCGCTAACTCCAAATGCGTTATCTCCACCCATTCCAAAATATAATTCTGGCATAAAGATGATAGGTGTGCTACTGAATCCGTAGTGACCTCTAACACCAATATTGAAAGTGGTTGCTTTACCAAATCCTGAACCAATGAATAGGCTCATTCCTTTATTCATACTGTTTCCAGTTACTCTAAAAGTACCATCATCTGTAGTTTCTGTTCCAGTTACTGGAGTTTGGGTTACAGTTTGACTCTTAGTAGCTGATTGCTTACGGTTTAAAGCATCAATCTCTCCTCTTTGTTCTTCTAACTGTTGATTAAGTTTTTTAATCTCTTCGATTAATCTTTGGTTTACAGCATCATAATCACTACTATCTAAGTCTGACAATGACGAAGATGAAGATTGAGGTTGTTGTGCATTATTTTGATTATAGTATGGACTTTGAGAATAGTTCATGTTTAATAACATTCTCTCTAATTGATCCAATCTGCTTTCAACACTTGGTTTCTCTTCTTTCTCCACACCGTCGATAACTTTGTCGATTAAGCTTTCTAGTTCAGCTGGAGTTAATTTGATATAGTTATCTCCTGCGTTATCTCTTTCTTTCTCGATAGACTTCTTCTCTTCAACGATACGAGTCATTTCATCTATGTCGTTATTGTCATACGCTTCTTTAAGCTCTTTCTCAAGTTCGTCGATTTTGCTTTCGTATTCATCACGCTCTCCAGCAAATCTGTTATCGAATGCTCTATCGATTTTATCTTGAGTATCTGCTTTTTTACCAAACTTAAATCTTAGTCCAACACTATACATAGTATGACGGTTTAACTCATCTTTACTAACGATGTCAGCAACACTCTCGTCCTTGTCATCCATAGTATACATTAAGTTAGCCGATCCATAAAGATCAACATACTGAGAAACTGGGATTTCTAAACCAACACCACCTTTTGCAAAGTATCCATTATCTGCAGTTCTAAATGCTCCTGAATCTCCAGAAACTAAACTTCTACCTTCGTAATTATCAGAAGTTCTAATATAACCTCCACCAATAGTGATGAATGGAGTGATACCTCTTGCTACATTTAGACGTCCTACGAAATCTACACCATAAACAGCCATCTTATCGAAATCAAAAGAAAGCTTCTCATCTTGGGTTGCATGTAAGTAGTAACCTCTTAATCCAATGAAATCAGTTAAATCTACACCGATGTTACCTCCTAATAAATATGTAGTTCTGTAAGGGGAATTGCTGTTGAAATCGATGTATGCTGCTTCAGGAGAAAAAGTGAATTTTAATCCAGAAAGACCACTACTAAATCTCTGCAAGTATGCTTTGTCCATTTCTGATAACTGATCATCATCTCTTCCACCTAGGTAGAATTGTAGACCAGCCATAACACTCCAGTTATACATTGTATTACTATCTTGGCCATCAATCCAATCGTTGAAAGCGTCTGATCCGTTTGGATCATATAATAAGCTACCTGGGTTCATGTTATAAACATAACCTCTACCTTCAAGATTGAAAGTAGTTCTCTGTCCTAAGTTAAACTTAACACCTAAACCACCTACACCATAAAGGTTTTCGTTTTTGTATTTATCTCCATCTTCTAATTCTTTAGAAAACTTCTGAACACCTGTACCGATTAAAATGTGTGGGGAAAATCCTTTACCTGGGATGTTTGCTTTAAACTCTCCTCCCATACGTTCAACCTTCACATCTCTTCCTTCAAAACTAAAGTCCGAGAAGATATCGTTGATATCGTCTTCGTATTTTCCAAAAGTTTGCTTCATGTCTAATGAACGCTCATAGACTCCAGTAAGTTCTACAAACTTACCAAATCCAAATCCTGCTTGTACACCCCACATTACACCATCATCAATGGTAGACTTACCATCGAACCAGTTGTAACTCATTGTTGGTGTTACAATAACGCTTACGTCTTCTACTTGGGCTTTCGCTCCAAATATTGACAATAAAGACACAGCGCCAATAAGTAGTTGTTTCTTCATAATTTAATTAGGGTTATGATTAGTTTTCAATTAAAATAAAAATTGATTTTAACATCAGCAATTATTGTTTTGTTAGAAAATTACCGAAATAAAATCTTTTACTCTGCTTTTAACTTAATGCAAAGTTATATATTGAATATTTCGTAATTGTTATCACGGTGTTAATTAGAAATTATATAACAACTAATTAGAAATTAAAACATGGAGTTAACGTTTTTTAAGCCTATTTAACGTTTAGGATAATTAATAATTTTAAAAAAAATGAAAATACAGGTTATAGCATATAAGAAAGCATAGGTTCTCTATACCTATAACAGGAATGATAAAGTGTAGAAATATTACTTTTTTCTATCGATTACATAATCTACCATTAAAAGTAAAGATTCTTTATAAGGAGAGTTTGGGTAGGTTGCTAAAACGTTTAAGGCTTTAGCTTGGTATTCTTTCATAACTTTTACAGCATAATCAAGTCCACCAACTTTTTTTACGTATTCTATGATTTCTTTGACACGTGTTTTATCCGTATTGTGATTTTTAACTGAATTTAAAAGCCACTTTCTATCTTTAGCATTGGCTTGATTTAAAGCATAGATTAATGGAAGTGTCATTTTCTTTTCTTTAATATCAATTCCAGTAGGTTTACCTATTGCTTCTTCGCCATAGTCAAATAAGTCGTCTTTAATTTGAAATGCAATTCCGATGAGTTCGCCAAACAGTCGCATTTTTTCGACCTCATTTTCCGAAGCATGTACTGACTTTGCTCCCATAGCACAACAAGCTGCAATAAGAGTAGCTGTTTTTTTACGAATAATTTCGAAATAAACTTCTTTCGTAATGTCTAATCTTCGTGCTTTATCGATTTGCAGG
>JAJYTI010000179.1 GCA_021793135.1 Bacteroidota bacterium | reverse complement strand
CCTTTCTTATTGTTCAAACTAAGATGCTTACCAGTTTGGTTGCATATTTTCGTTTGTTCTAAGGTCATTAATAGGGATTTCCCATACCCACATTTTATCATTTGCAGGCTTAGTTAGGAAAGGGGCATTGCTACCACCAGTGTATAATCCACCATCCATAGCATCTTGTCCTCCAGTTCTTTCAAGACCTTCTCCCCAACGTTTTAAGTCAAGAATACGTTGTCCTTCAGCAAGCATTTCTCTTAAACGCTCTTCTTTTACTAATTCGAATGCATCACCAGATGTTAATGGATCGGCGCCTCTAGCATCACGTAATAAATTTAGCGTAGCTATTGGATCTCCAATACTTCCTCTAGCTTGAGCTTCAGCTTTGATTAAGTATGCTTCCGAAATCATAAATAATTTTGGTGCATTCACATAGTCACTAAAATTAGGATTTGAATCGTATTCAGGGTTACCTGGGTACTTATTGATTAATTTTACATTATTATAAGTGGAACCTGCTATATAAACATTTTTTTCTGTAAAGAATACATCTTTACGGAAGTCCCCATCTTCATAAAGATCGATAACTTTCTTCGTTGGCACAAAATCAGGGACATATCTTTGACTAGAAAAATTTAAATTGATATATGATGGTCCTGCAGCTCTACCTTCTTGTGAAGAAGTATAAAGTTTAACCAAAATTTCTGATGAATTATCGTCCGTCCAAAGAGATTCTAATTCTGATTGATTTGAAGCAAGTGGATAATTAGGTATAATCTCATCAGCTGCATCAATAGCTCCTTGAAAATCATGCATTTCAAGAGATACTCTTGCTTGTATTGCGTGAGCAAAGTCTTTTGTTAAATGTATTGACATTGCTTGAGATACATCAGGTAATAATGCTTTAGCATCGTTTAAATCATTCTGAATTTGTGCGTAAGTAGCTTCTAAGCTTTCTCTTGAAGGTTTAGCAGTTGGATCATATTCTAATGGAATAGCAACTCCTAAATCTGAACTTGCAGTTGCTGGATCATATGCTTTAGCAAAATATCGTACTAAATTATGAATTAATGAAGCACGCATTAGGTAAGCTTCGCCTTTATATTTTTGTAATGTTTCTATTTCAGAACTATCTTCTGCTTCTATTTCGTCAATATTGTTAAGGAAATTGTTCACATTAGTAAGAGCGATATAATGTACCTGATAATACTCTTCAATATCGTAGTCTGTCGCTAATCCATCTTGCCATAGATATAGAAGTCCTTTCCTGTTTCCGTAATCGGAAACAGCATTGACTATATCTACCTGGTGGTCGCTTAAAGCTCTCCTTACATTATAGTTAGCATTTCTGTAAAGTGAATACATTCCTGTTCTAAATAACTCTGCGTCAGCAATTGTTTCGAAAGCTTCTTCCGTCGCAATTCCATCTCCAGGAAATCTATCTAACTCACATGAGGTTATAAAACCTGCTAATGCGAGACTTGCTATTATTATATATTTTCTCATTGTTGTTTATTAATTAAAATGACACACTTACTGATGCAACATATTGTCTGGTGTTTGGATAACGTCCCATTGCAATGTTAGAGTCAATCTCAGGATCTAATCCTGAATAATTTGTTATTGTAAACAAGTTTCTAGCTGATAATGTAAATCGCAATCCATTTATGGGATTATTTTCACCTAATAAAGTCTTCGGAACATCATATGCTATGGAAATGTTCTTTAATCTTAAAAATGAAGCGTCTTCAACTAATCTAGAGTCGAACTCCATATTTTGTCCAAATTTTGGAAATTTAGTTACATCACCAGGTTCTTTCCATTCATCTAATACTTTTGTACTTTGATTTTGTCCTCCAAACATTGCTGGGTTCTCATAGAAAAAACGATCATTATTTACCAAATATTTGTCGTATACATAAGCAAAATCAGCAGAGAAACTAAATCCTTTGCTCCAAGAAGCGTTTAAACTAAATCCTCCTGTAATTGGTGGATATTGAGTCTTCCCTTTTAGAGGTTGAGATAAAAATTCTTCATCATATGTTTTTTCGGCTTCACCAGTTTCTGGATTTTCCCACATTTGCATACCATCTTCAGGGTCTATACCTAACCATTTTGGAGTATAGAATAAAATTTCTTCTCCTACGATAAATGCACGTAGTTGGTTTGGAAGTATCCATTCCTGATGACCATGGAATAATTCAGTGATTTTTGTTTGGTTATAGTTAAATGTTTTAGTGAATCCAATATTCCAATCTTGATTTTGGAAAATGGTTGTTCCTAATGTTACATCAATACCTCTATTTTGCATAGATCCAACATTTTGACTGATTTCAGCAAATCCAGTAGTGTATGGTTGTGGTACAGACATCAACATGTCTTTAGTTTTTTTGTTATAAAAGTCAACATCTAAATTCAGTTTATTATTGAATAAAGAAGAAGCTATTCCTATAGTTAGTTTTTCTTGTTGCTCCCAACCTAATTCTGGATTTCCTGCAGTTGCAATTGTCCAACCTGCAGTTCCTCCATATTGTGAAGCCGAGCCTACTAATGCTAAATGAGAATAATTTCCAATTCCAGAGTTACCCATTGTTCCATAACTAGCACGTAACTTTAAATCATTAACAAAATCAACATTGTTCAGAAAGTCTTCTTTCGTCAGATTCCACATTACACCAGCTGACCAGAAGTTAGCTTTACGATTATTAGAACCAAATCTAGAAGATTCATCACTTCTTAAAGATAAGTCCAAAAAGTATTTACCTTGATAATCATAGTTTGCTTGACCAAAATAAGATAAATATGCATATTGTGATGTTTCCATCTCAGGAGTATTAGTCATCTGATCTAATGATCCAGCGCTAAATTCCATTAAACGATCGTCTTCCATACCTCTTACTTGAACATTGAAGAATTGATAGTCGTATTTAGTTCCTTCTTGTCCTGCTAAAACACTGAAGTTATGATCTCCGTCAATATTAAATTTATATTCTGCAGTGTTTGTAATAGTTTGATTAAGCATTTGAGCAAAGCTTTCTGTTCTAGATCCAACACCACCTGTCCAGCTTGCTGAAGGTAATACTTTTCTTGAGCCTCTTCTGTTGTAGTAATCGACACCATATTGACTACGTAAAATTAGTCCCTTAGCTGGCGCTAATTCAACAAAGAAGTTTCCATTATATTGGTTGTTTTTAGTGGAACCTGGTTGTTTTTCTAATGCGTAATCATTAGATTCAATATTTAACCCTGGTATTAAATCATATACGTTACCATTTTCATCATATGGGGTCCAATATGGCTGATTCCAATATACTCCCATAGAACCTCTTGAGTTATTTGAATCGTAAGGAAAAGCTTCTCTATCATCTGTACCTCCACTCATATTAACACCTGTTTTAAACCAGTCATTAATTCTTGTTTCTAGATTGGTCCTTATTGTAAATCTTTCTAATCCAGATGCTGGAGTAATACCTTCATGATCCATGTAATTTCCAGATATGTAATATGTAGTGTTTTCATTACCCCCACTCATAGCTATATCTACTTTACGTACTGGAGCATTGTCTTTGTAGAAATATTCTTCCCAGTTTGTGTCTACACCGCTTTCCATACGTTCATCATAAAAATCTTGTGTTATAAATCCTCTCTCTAATTGGAAATCTAGTAACTGTTTAGCATCCATTAATCCCATACGGTCTTTACGAGCTAGTTCAGAGAAACCATATTCGTAATTTAGGCTTATTTGACCCTCTCCAGCTTTACCTTTTTTGGTAGTAATATAAATAACGCCATTTGCAGCTCTAGAACCATAAATTGAAGTTGCAGAGGCATCCTTTAATACGGTTACACTTTCAAAGTCATTGGAGTTTAGTGTCAGTAGAGTTGCACTGTCAATTGGCATACCATCTACTATGAATAAAGGGGTGTTGCTAGCATTAAGTGATCCTACACCATGTAATCGGATAGAGGATAGTGCAGTTGGTTCTCCTGAAGATGTGAATAATTGTAATCCAGCTACTTGTCCTTGTAATGCTTCCATTACGTTAGCTACAGGTTTTTCAGCTAGTTTGTCACTCTGTACAGTAGAAATTGATCCTGTTATTGACGAAACTTGTCTTCCCGATCCGTATCCTACTAATACAACTTCATCAATCATATCACCATCACTAAGAATGATATCATAATGGTTGTTGGAGCCTACTGTAAATGTACTTGATTGATAACCAATGTAAGAAACTTCTACTTTCTCGCCTTGTGCGGCTCTAATAGAGAAATTCCCATCGAAGTCAGTACTCGTACCTCGATCACTATTAACTACAAGTACTGTTGCGCCTAAAAGCGGCATGCCCGTCTCATCGACAACAGTACCAGTAATGTTCTTTTCTTGTGCAAACGATATTTGCACAACTAACGCTAATAGTA
>JAJYTI010000178.1 GCA_021793135.1 Bacteroidota bacterium | reverse complement strand
TCTCAAGGAGAATTAACATACCAAAGAGAAGGATTGGGAACAAACAATCAAAAAGTTGTTGACGCAATTGTAAAAACTACTAAAGAGAATTTATAGTTCTTAGACTCATAAATTAAAAAAAGCGTTATCAACTTCCTTTTGATAACGCCTTTATATATCTTATTCATTTCCTAATTCGACCGCTCTATTAAATGCAGCATAAGCCGCTTGTTCGATCAAATCCTTTAAATTATTCTCTTCCATGCAATCCAAAGCAGCTTCTGTAGTCCCCCCTTTCGATGCAACACGATCCATCCAAGTTTTTGGTGTAATATCGGATTCATTAAATAATTTAACTGCTCCTTCAAAAGTATGGCTAACAAGTACTCGAGAATCAAAATCGGAGAATCCCATTTTCTTAGCAGCCTCTAGCATTGAGTTCATAAAATAAAAAACATAAGCAGGTCCACTACCCGATATTCCAGTAGAGGCATCTATAAACTTTTCAGTTTCAACATGAATAGACTTTCCTGTCATGTCTAAAAAGTTCCTAACCAATAGTAATTCTAAGCGTGAAACCGCGTTTGATTCAGTATAAGAGGTTACTCCCAAACCTATCTGAGCTGGTAAGTTTGGCATTGCTCTAACTACTTTTTTTGCCTTCAAGCCATTAATTATCGTTTCTAATTTTACGCCTGCCATTAATGAGACAAACATTTGACGTTCATTAATCAACGGACGCATTTCTTCAAACAATGCATCAATATGATAAGGTTTAACCGCTAAAAAAACAATATCGGCTTTTGGTAAACAGTCTTCTAGTTTGGTGTAGGTATCAAAAATTCCTTTTTCTTTTGCCTCCGTAATTTTTTGTGGGTTTTTGTCGTAAATCTGTAGTTTTCTTCCATTCAGTAAACTGGATTTAGACATTCCTTCTGCAAAAGTAGCGCCCATATTACCAGCACCAATCATTAAAACTTTCATTTCTTAATTTTTATATTTTCTTTAATTCTCGATTTTTCTATTTCAACGTATATAACTCCATAAATCAATACTTGCAATATATTAAAGAAAATATATCAAATAGAATTATTAACTAATTAATCTCAGTATATTTAGAATTAGATAAGAATAATCTATTAAAAGCAGAAGTGTCTGAAATTTTATTTTGATGATATTTGCTCGAAAGTATCTTTATTTAAAACTAATTCTAAAGACCTTTTTAAAGCTTCCAAACTAGCTTGAATGATTTATGAATGTATTTGTTTACTTCAATTGGTATTTTGAACGTAACGTGATATGTGCTGTTTTATAACGAGAACGCGTATTAAATACTCCACCGTAAGAATAGGCTTCATCTTCATTTTGTCCAGTTATTTGAAATATTCCTAGCTCTGCTTGTTGCATTCCTTTTACATTTGCTTGCGATTCGGAAGCAATATTAGTAGCTCGTTGGTAAGCATTTTCTGAAGCTTCTTTAATAAGGTCTAATTTTAAGCTTTCTAAATCGCTATAAAAAAACTGAGGTTCATTAGATGTTAGTTCTATTCCTTGACTTAGAAGGGAAGATATTTCTCGAGCGGCTTGTTCTACTACATCGAGCTCTTTAGATTCAATTACAACAGATTGATGTAATACGTATCCTGTAAAAACACGAGTCGAATTTCCATGTGTATCGTATTCATAATCGTATTCTTTTCTAATATTAACTGCTTGAAAGATAATATCATCCGATTTTATTCCTTGTTGATTTAAAAAAGCTTTAACCGCTTCTCTATCATCTTTTAACCACGAAGATGCTTCAGATATATCTGTAGATTTTCTAGCATATTGTGCAGTCCATTTAATAATATCCGATTCAAAATTCTTCTGAGCACTTCCCGTGACCGAGATAATATTTTGTGCTTTGTACTTTGTATTATATGCGCTCGAAGCAATAGTCACTGTTACAATTAATCCTATAGATAAAATTACTGCAACCCAAACTAGTGATTTTGAAAGACTTGTTTTCATAAATTATTCTTTTATTTAATATCCTAAATTAAGGATAGCTAAAGTATTTTTTACCATTATATATGTTAATTATTTATTACTATAGCCAATATAAACAACTTTTAATTTATTATTCTTAAACTCGAATATTTGACAAAAGATTTACGAAGGAAATTCTACCTCTTATAACGCAGTCTTAGCTACCATTTCTAATAATCAAGGGTATAATGGGAATTTTACTTCTTATAACGATATACTTTTTAATATAAGTAACAATGTAACATTTGAAGAGTTTGTAGCTATATGGGTTGCGTTCTCCTATGGATGGTCACAATAATTTGTGACAATAATATTCTGTTTAAATTCTAATAAACATTAGATATCTTAAAGTTCAAATTTAAGAGAATAGAATAATCCATTCTTCAAATTCTTTCAGAAATTTTTTCAAGTATTTCTGTGTATCGTCAACTAAGGTTTTCTCATCCTCTTTAAAACGTTTATCCATTTGTCCTATATAAACTTCATTTGGCAACATACGTACTTGAGAAAAAACTACAGATTGACGAATTGCATGATTGGAACCAAACCCTCCTATGCCACTAGATGAACCAGTTACCACAGCTGCTGGTTTACGTAACAATACATTTTCGGTAGGTGGTCGTGTGGCAATATCGATAGCATTTTTTAATACCCCGGGAATGGATCTATTGTATTCTGGTGATACAAATAAAATAGCATCTGTCTCTCCTATTTTCTTACGATAATCTGTCCAGGCTTTTGGAGCATGCTCTTCTAAATCTTCATTATATAGATTAAGTTCGCCTATCTCTACTAATTGCATGTTTAATCCATCGGGAGAAAGCCTGATGAGTTCTAATGCAATTCTTCTATGAAAGGATTCTTTACGTAAACTTCCTACTAATACTGCTACTTTCTTTTTCATGATGCACTTATTTTAAATTCTAAGAACTAATAAGTTACAAAACCAGTGAAAAACAATAGACCAACATTTCGTTAAATTCTACATTACAGAATATGTAGCTGTACTAATTATCAGTTTATTAGAATGGATAACCAATTGCAAAATTTAATACGGATTTATTCCAACCAAAGGTATATCGTTCTCCTTTAGGAAGTGAAGGGTCATGGAATGGAGAGGCCAAATCGAATCGGATCACAAAACCTTGTACATCTACTCTTAATCCTACACCTGCTCCCATTCCTAACTCGTTTATAAAGCTTGTAGTAAATTTATCTTTGCCATTATACATCTCGTTTGCTTGAGAGTTCCATACGTTTCCAGCATCGGCAAATACGGCACCCTTTAAGAAAGAATAAATAGGAAAACGATATTCGATATTAGCTTCTAATCGAATATTACCTGTTTGGTCAAAATAATTAAGATTTGGATTATCTTCCGTATTAAATGTTCCAGGACCTAACGTACGAATACGGAATGCTCTTACACTATAGGGACCTCCAGAATAAAACTGTCGGATATAAGGAACTATATCCGAGTTGCCATAAGCAAGTCCATATCCTCCATAAATTCGTGCAGCAATAACATGTTCTTTACCTATATTAAAATGATAACGAATATCTAAATCTGCTTTTGCAAATTGTGCATATTGCAGTCCCAAAAAACGTTTTTTATCGTCATCGCCAGACCTACGACCAAATAAACTTAGACTGTTTCCTGCCAACTCCCAATTGGTACTAGCATAAAACTGATGTCTTTTGTGCGTATTAATCAATCCATTGAAGGTAATGGACATGGTAAGCCCTGAAATTAATTTCTGATCGAAACTACTTTTTATAAAAGGATTTTCATCTAGAATTTCATCAAATCTTGAAGAGGTATAAAAAAGCTTGGTATAGTTTATAGAAATAGGATTTATCTCGTAAGTCATATATTTATTAGCTTGCCATGCATAACCGAATTGTCCTGTACCCGATAAAACAGTGTATAGTTTAGAACGTCGCATAAAGTTTCCTTCTACACTCGTCTTGGTTTTAGGAATATTATATTGGAAGAAATTATGATTTATTTTTACTGGAAAAATTAACCTCGGAAATATTACTTCTGTTTTTAAACCTGTTTCTAAACTATAATTAGCTCCAGATCCTTTTGCAGCAGCTTGAAATTCATAAGCTCCTTTTAAAGTTAAGTTTAAAGTTTCTCCACCTTTAAACAAGTTTCTGGTACTATATGTAATATTCATACCTGGGCCAGAAAAGTTATTCGATTTTGTTACTGCTTGTAATTCCGTTCTTACTGAACGTTTATTAAGCGGAGATAAAAATATGTTTGCCTCTAACTCTCCTAATTTATCGGTTAAACTACTATCAATTTCATTGTATTGAAGACTCACATATTTATATAAACCTATAGTGGATAAGCGTCGAGTAGTATTTTTTGAATCGCTTGCATTATAAT
>JAJYTI010000177.1 GCA_021793135.1 Bacteroidota bacterium | reverse complement strand
TTCTAATTCTTCTATTTCTTTTTTATCCCAATGAATATCTTCCATTTTAATCATCTGCGCGATTTGCAAGAAGATAATTTTAAATCGAACTTCTACAGATTTTTTTAAATTCTCTAATTGTTTATCTAAGCTTGGCATATATAGATTGACTAAAAATCCCACACCTATCCCGATTACAATTAGGTATAACTGATTGGTGATAAATTGTATATTCAGTTTTTCAAAAAGATAAATATTTAGAGTGATTACCGTACTAGTAAATATTCCTCTTTCTATTTTAAAAAATATAGTAGTAGGTATAAAGACCATTAATAAAATGGCAAGTACTATAGCAGAGTACCCAAATATTTCAAAAAACACTGCAGAAAAAGCTATTGCCAATAAACAAGCTAAGAATCTATGGGAAGCAGTCTCAAAAGATTTCCGTCTAGAAGGCTGTATGCATAGCATAGTTAAGATACCAGCAGTAGCCACATTACTTACCCCTAAAGCTTGCGCTATAGCCATAGAAAGTGGGGTAGCCACAGCAGTTTTTAATGTTCGATAACCTATTTTACTACGTAGAACAGAGGTTAATCTATAAAAGCGATAAGTAATATTCAATTTTCTTTAGGTCTTAATTTCAATTTGAAAGTTAAGTAAAGTTTATTGAAATGTATTTTAAAAATTTCTTATATCGGTATTCTAATTTTAATGGTATAAAACATCGAATAGCGAGAGAAGTTACTTCATAAACGGTTGTTTTACTATTAAGTTTTTTGGGATTTACGATAATAAAAGAAACTTTACAATTAACTTTAGAGAATTAAGAGGCTATAGTTTTCGAATGCATAAATATGGTCTTTGTAAAAATGATATTTAATAAATAAAAAGAAAAACATTGCGTGTAATACTGTCTATAGGTATAATAATTCTACTCTTATTTTTATGGTTATGGGCTATTGTAGATATGTTGAATTCCAGATTTAAAAACCCAACTAGTTATATGATTTGGTTTTTGATAATAGTGGTACTCCCAATTATAGGTGGGCTACTTTATTTGGTGTTCAAAAAAAGGCTTATCGAGCAAAGCGATTAAAAAGATAGCGCTTAATTATAATTTATTTTGACAAAAAATTGATTCATGCGTAAGGAAGATTTAGAATTATATTTTGAAAAAATACAGTTTGATAAGGAAAGAAAGGTAGGGTTTTCCGTTTTGCAAAGCATTCAAGAACAACACTCTCATACTTTTCCGTTTGAGAATTTAAATCCACTTTTAGAAATTCCTGTAAGATTGGATATTGAGTCTTTATCAAAAAAGTTCTTACATGAACATCGTGGTGGTTATTGTTACGAACAGAATTTATTTTTAAAACACGTGTTGGAAACCATTGGATTTAAGGTTCGTGGATTGCATGCTAGAGTTTATACAGAAGGGAAAATTAATGGGCGCACACACATGATACTACTAGTATAGATTGATGAAGAAAGCTATATCGTCGATGTAGGTTTTGGCGGATTAGCTTCCCCATATCCATTAAAACTAGTGGCAAATGAAGAGCAAGTTACTCCATTGGGTAGTTACCGATTCTTACGGTCGGAAGTAGGATTTGTTTTACAAACCAAAGTAGAAAACGACTGGAAGACTCTTTATACTTTTGATTTACAATCTCAATATTTAATAGATTTTGAAATAGGAAATTATTATACTTCCACAAATCCTAATTCTAGTTTTTTAAGACGTCTTGTAGTTACCCGATTGAGCAAGGACGCACGATATGCCTTACATAATAATAGCTTCTCTATTTATAGGAATAATGATAAACCTGAAAAGCGAATTTTGACATCTGTAAACGAGATTAAAGAAGTAATGATGAGTTACTACAAATTAGATGTCTCAAAACTTTCGGGATTAGATGATAAGCTAGAATATATACTCCAACTAGAATAGTATTCTCTTATGGCTATTTTTAGTTTTATTCATGGTACTTGTGCAGAATAATCAAAGTATTACTCTGATAAACATGAAACATGACTTGGTATAAAAAACAATCTGGTAAATCGTCTAGAAAGTTATTTATCTGTTCTTCAGTGAGGTCTATCCCTGTATTAAATAATACAAATCCATTAAGCTCTACCAATTTTTTCATTGCTAGCCAAAATTCTGGTTCATAGAACTTTGCTGGGACATGCAAATCGATAAAAATATCGATAATAGTCAAGTCAAAAGTTTCCTTTGTTTTTAGAACATAATCATAAGCATCGGCTTCTATGATTTCTAAATCTGTAGAGGGTTTTATACCAAATTCTTTTTCGGCTATATCAATGATTAATGGGTCTATTTCAACCGCAGTTATTGGAGCAACACATTTATATTTATCTTCTAAAGATTCGATAACACAACCGCCGCCCATTCCTAAAAGCAAAACAGATTGTATGCCTTCCATAGGAATAAAGTCCAATCCATAGTTTAAAACTTCTTCAAGTGTTCCATAGGAATAGTTAGTATGTGGTGTATTTAGAACTTTAATCCCGTCTAACCATTTTACCCTCAATTCACCATTAACTTCGGATTGGTAGTACTGAACAGATGTTGTTCTATCTTTTTGATAACCACCTAAATTCTTTTCCAATTTCTGTAAAAAAAAAATGATTAATAAAATTATTTTATCCCAAAAATGGAAACATAGGCCTTTTAAAGTTGGAAAGCAAATCCGCGAATTTTCTAAGCTCTTTTTATATCTGTAAACATTATTCTTTCATCAATTCTGATAGTAACGAATAGGAACGTAGTTTTGCATCCTGATCGTAAACAAAACTCGATACTATTAGCTCGTCTATATCGGTATCATCTACAAATTTCTCTAGGCCTTTACGCACGGTTTCTTTACTACCTATGAAACTGTATTTTGACATATTTTTGACATGTGCTTCTTCCGTAACACTCCATATCTCCATCATGTTTTTAACAGGTGGTTTAAGTGCTTCTCGAACGTTACGTATAATATTAAGTTTAAAAATATATCCGCTTGTAGCTAAATATTCTGCTTCTTCATCGGTATCTGCTACTACTACATTTACTCCGGCCATGGTGTAAGGTTTCTCTATTTGCTTAGAAACTTTAAATCGATCACGATATATTTCCAATGCTTCAAATAAATATTGAGGAGCAAAATGGCTTGCAAAAACATAGGGTAAGCCTAATGCGGCTGCTAATTGTGCGCTAAAAGTGCTAGAGCCTAGTAAATAGATAGGCACTTTTGTTCCTTCGCCTGGAATTGCTCTAACGCGAGCATCTGGATGACGTTCGTCCAAGTAAAATTGTAATTCTTGTACTTCTCTTGGAAAATCATTTACAGTTTCTATTTTATCTCTTCGTAAAGCTCTTGCGGTTATTTGGTCTGTTCCAGGTGCTCGACCTAAACCTAGATCAATACGATCTGGATATAAAGTGGCTAAAGTTCCGATTTGTTCAGCAACGATTAAAGGGGTGTGATTGGGCAACATAATTCCGCCAGAACCAACTCTTATAGTGTTTGTTCCCTGTAAAATATGGCTCATGATTATTGGTGTAGCCGAACTTAATAAGCTTTCTGTATTATGATGCTCTGAAATCCAAATTCTGTTATACCCTAATTTTTCTATATGCTGTGCCAATTCTAACGTGTAGTTTATCGACGTTTTATGTGTCTTACCTTCCAAAGATGGCACTAAATCTAAAACGGATAATGGCGTATTTTTTAAAGTTTTTTTCATCTTTATTATATTCTTTCTAATAAGTTAGTGTCTAAATATAACACTCCTTACAAAGATACATTTTATCAGCTGTAGCTTAAATTATTTACCTTTCCTTCTAAAGTGATAAGCCTGAGTATTAATCTGATTTTAGAAGTCTTTTTTCACTCTTTAATTGTGCAATCTTAAATACGAATGTAATCTTATTTTGTATTTAAACAACTACATGAAAAGATTATAATATCAAGGTGTTTAATAGGATTATAATTAGCTTTGTGTATTGGAAATAGCTTAAGACTTGTTTATCTTAAATATGATTTATATCAGTATTTAATAGGTCGGAAAATTACACCTTTACATCGTGAAAAAGATATTACCATTTTTGGTTTGTATTATGTTGCTACGACCACTTTGGCCAGTAGTAGAATACATTGTTGCTTACGATTACATCGTAAACGAACTTTGTGTGAATACCGATAAGCCTGAGATGGAATGTAACGGAACATGCTATTTAAGTAAGCAGATAGCAAAAGAGATGAGTAATAACTCCGACAATCCATTTCAACAAAAACAGGTTAAAGTAGAATTGCCACAAGTTTTCGAAGAACTTCCAGATTTCAGTTTTATACTTGTTGAAGCAATTGCTAAAGAAGAATCGGCACATCAGAACTTATTCCATAATGCTATGTTTG